>CARXAY010000350.1 GCA_949093475.1 uncultured Oscillospiraceae bacterium | reverse complement strand
ATTGGGAACCAGCTGCGCGTAACACATTTAGAATCGAGACCTGTTAGGCGCTGTTTGAAAATTGGAAATATGCCCGGCCGGGAGAGATTTTTTCGCCGGACGAAGACGGTTGGACGCAGAAACACTTTGTGTATTCCAAGGAAAATTGGCAAAGTATGGCAAAAAAGGACCTCCCTTTGGGCGTGTTGACAATTTTCAAACAAGCCCTGCTCAAACCGGTTCAAATCGTGGAAATATTTTCGTTCCACCCCGTCAGCGGCGCGCCGGCGCCGCATAGCGGGGACATCTCAAAAACATAGCGGGGGACGGGTCATAGTTGGCCCGCCCCCCGCTTAGTCCCCCGCAACCGGGGAATACTGTGTTTGTTACTTCAGGCCGTTCTCGTAGGCCTCGATCATCTTCTTGAACGTGTGACCCGTACGACTTCTGAGATTTGTGAGGTATTTATCGGTAGTTTCGCCGGTAAATATCTTGATTTGCAGCTTTAGCCGCCCATCCTCAGG
>CARXAY010000349.1 GCA_949093475.1 uncultured Oscillospiraceae bacterium | reverse complement strand
ACCTACAATAGCTCTCCACGAAAGGACGGATGAACGATGCAGGCACATGAGCGGGAATTCCACCTGAACATGGTGGCGGGGGATGTGGGACGGTATTGCATTCTGCCCGGCGATCCGGGGCGGTGCGAGAAGATCGCGGCCTATTTTGATGACCCCAAGCAGGTGATGTTCAACAGAGAATATATGACCTACACGGGAACGCTGCTGGGCGAGAAGGTGTCGGTGGTGTCCACGGGCATCGGCGGGCCTTCGGCATCCATTGCCATGGAGGAGCTGATCCATCTGGGAGCGGACACCTTCATTCGCGTAGGCACTTGCGGCGGCATGGCCTTGAAGGTGCAGAGCGACGATGTAGTCATCGCCACGGGAGCGATTCGCATGGAAGGGACTTCTAAGGAGTATGCGCCCATCGAGTTTCCCGCTGTGGCGGACTTTCAGGTGACCACGGCCCTTGTGAACGCCGCCAAAAAGCTGGGCAAGCCTTGGCACGCCGGGGTGGTGGAGTGTAAAGACTCCTTTTACGGGCAACATA
>CARXAY010000348.1 GCA_949093475.1 uncultured Oscillospiraceae bacterium | reverse complement strand
GGTATGTATACCGTTTGATCGTTTTTCCTGCGTATTTGGCCAGATCGAAGCCCTGACTGCTCTGGAGGGCAAGGTAGTCGTCGTACTCGCTGCCCATCTCCTTGGGGATGAGCAGCTCCTCCACTGCCAGCGGCTCGCTGCCCACCAGCCAGCCGTGGGCTTCCAGATACGCGAGGCGGTCTTTGTTGGTGCGGATGCCTTTGGGGGAGATGACCTCCCCGGCAGCGGCGGTAGGCCCGCCCCCCATGGCGGTGACCGCCAGCACCAGCGCGCAGACGAACACCAGCACGCCCCCCATGGCTGCCAGCCGCCGGCGGGGGAGTTTGATGGCTCGGATCATCATAAACAGTCGCTCCTTTCCAAGTCGCGGAGAAGTCTCTGGAAAATCTCTATGAGGATATGGTATACTATATGCACAAAAAAACAGGGCGAAAGAGGGCGAAGGGTGATGGAACGCTTGGACAAGCGTCTGTCGGCGGCGGGATATTCCCGAAAAGAGGCGAACGGCCTGGTCCGGGCCGGGCGGGTGACGGTGGACGGCGCGGCGGTCA
>CARXAY010000347.1 GCA_949093475.1 uncultured Oscillospiraceae bacterium | reverse complement strand
TCACATGGTAGATGCCGCTCTCGCTCCTGCGCCGCGCGTGCCTTGGCATAAGCTCACTCCTTCCACTATTGCCCCCTCCAGCGAACGACAGAGGGATCTTTCAGCAGGACAGGGGGACGGTTCTTCTGTCGGATAGGGCTCGACAGTAAGAACCGTCCCCTCTGTCCGTGATCGTTCTCTGAGCAGAACACTTATCTGCCCCGCCGCTTCAGGCGGCCAAAGAGAAATGCCGCCTATAAGTTCAGCATTTCTTCTGTACAAAAGAAATACATCACATATTTAAGAAAGTGTCAAGACAAAAGAACCGTCCCCTTGTCTTCTAGATCGCGCCGCTGGTGACGGTAGAGGTAGCTGACTCATTATCCGTAATGGAGCAGCCTGCGTTAATGGTCAGCGTGCCGTTTCCTTCCATGCAGATCGCTGCGCCGCCATGGACATAGCCGTGAGCATTTCCGTGGGTAAGAGTGACATTGTCAAGTGTCAAGTCGGTGGTGGAGGTAGACTCACCCCCCCACATGTAAATACATCTCTGATCTCCAGCTCCGTCAACCGTCATATTTTCCAA
>CARXAY010000346.1 GCA_949093475.1 uncultured Oscillospiraceae bacterium | reverse complement strand
TTGCCGTCCCGCACCACATTGCTGGCAGGTATGTATACCGCAGATCGTTGATCCAGTCCCAGCCGTTCCCTCGCCCGTGAGATCGCGTCCTTCCGCAAGGCTTCACCCGTCTTTGGCAGCACTCCCTTTACACCCGGAATGTCTTTTGTGGACAGATCAATGAGCGGGACTGTCGGCAGCTCCACATTTTAGGCACACATAGGGACGGTTCTTTTGTGCAGAGAATTTGCATTATCAGCACGGAAAGACCGTCCCTTTGTGTCCGAGACAAGGGGACGGCTAACGCAAAACCCAAGTAAGAAGAAAAAGCCGGGGCGGGGAGTGAAATTCACTCCCCGCCCCGGTTGGCTCATTCATATCTTTTGCTATTGCTTTTTCATCTCTGCTGTGGTATACTATCATCATCAGAAGGTGCGCGGCTGTATATAGCAGGGTCGGTAAAACCGTCCGCTGCTATGGTCGACAGCATCTTCTGAATTTTTATATCATACAGATAAGATTTCCCGTCTGCGTCATTCCTTACAAGAAGAGTTGCACTGTTGGTGTTGTAATGACTTAATTACCCGCTTA
>CARXAY010000345.1 GCA_949093475.1 uncultured Oscillospiraceae bacterium | reverse complement strand
GCGTGGGGGGATCGGGCTCGTCAGGGTCGTCGGCGCAGGTGGCGTAAAGGGTCAAAGACCCCACATTGTTGGTAAAGCGTACGCCGGAGTTGACCTCGGCGTTCGGGAGGATCCAGCTCTCGCCGTCCCAGAAGAACCATGCGGTGGGCAAGGTCTCAGAAACCATCGTATGGCTGACGCCGTTCTTGGTGTTGAGCTGGGTCAGGTAATAGTCCAGAGCCTTGGCCGGGGTCACCTTGCAGGCCCACTTGTAGGTTTCTTCTTCATACCCGGTGTTGTTGGCCTGAATGTCGCCTACGGTGAAGGCGGCAGGGCTCTCATACAGACTCCACCAGTGGTTGGTGCAGTCCGGGTCGCCGTCCACATGCTTCTGGCAGAGGATATCCACCTGATAGAGGGTAGAGTTGCCCACGGCGGGCTTGGCGGTGGGCTTGCCGGCGTCGGGATCGGGCTGTTCCGGTTGTTCCTCGGCGCAGGTGACGTAGACGGTCAGCGTCCCTTCGTGCTTGTCGTTGTTCTGGTTGAAGGTCACATTGGGGTCAGGCTGTTTGTCCCGCAGGAGCTGCCAGCCGTCC
>CARXAY010000344.1 GCA_949093475.1 uncultured Oscillospiraceae bacterium | reverse complement strand
GAGCTGGGGGATAAGGTGGCCCGCCACCTCATTTTAGAGGCCATCGGGACGGGGACGAACCTCATTTTCACCGACGAAGAAGACCGCATTCTGGCTTCCACCCGCCGCATGGAGGGCGACCTCACCAGCGGCAAGCGGCAGGTGATGGCGGGGCTTTACTACCGCCTCCCCGACCCGGTGGTGGGCTTTCCGCCCTTGATCCGCCGGGAACTGGAGTTTCGCGGCAAGGAGACGGTGGAGGCGGGCGTAGCCCGGTTGGAGCAGGAGGTCGGGGAAGGGAAGTTCACCCCCACTCTCCTCCGAAAGGAGGGCAAGGCGTTTGACGTTTCCTTCCTGCCCATTTTGCAGTACGGGCCGGGGGTGGAAAACGTCTCCTACCCCGATTTCAAAACCCTGCTGGACACATTTTTCACAGAAAAGGAGACGGGGCAGCGCTCCGCCCAGCGGGATCGGGGGCTGCAAAAGACCGTCCAGACTCTCCGCGACCGGGCGAAGCGGAAGGTGACCAACCAACGGCGGGAGCTGGAACAGGCCAAAGACCGGGAGAGCCTGCGCCGCAAGGGAGAGCTGCTCACGGCGAACTTTTACCGGCTGGAAAAGGGAATGGCCAAGGCGGTGGTGGAGGACTACTACGA
>CARXAY010000343.1 GCA_949093475.1 uncultured Oscillospiraceae bacterium | reverse complement strand
GTGTTGTTGGGGTAGAAGTTTCCGTCAGGATAGCCGTTGATAGCCCCCCGCTCCACCAGTTCCTCAATCATTTGGAAGGCCCAGTGATTTGGGGGCACATCGCGGAAGGTCTGGCTGTAGACCTTTTCGTTGGGGTTCAGCTCCGCGCCGTAATCCACCACGGCGGCCAGCGCGGGTACGCACAAACCCAACATCAGGGCTACGGCACCCAACAGGGCAAGTAACTTTTTCATCACTTTTCCTCCTTAGTGTTCTTTATTTTCCCCGGTGGGGAAAATAGACGGAGTACTCCGTCTTGCTTATTATATCACCTTTCGCGCAAAAAGCAAGAAAAGCCCGCCGGGAACTCCCCGGCGGGCTTTTTGTGCTTTCTTCAGCGTGTCATGTTCGCGTTACGCTCACACTTCCGGGCCGGCGGCCACCAGCGCCTTGCCGGCGTCGTTGGTGGTGTACTTGGCGAAGTTCTTCACGAAGCGGGAGGCCAGATCCTTGGCCTTCTCCTCCCACTGGCTGGGATCGGCGTAGGTGTCCCGCGGGTCGAGGATGGCGGGGTCAACGCCGGGCAGGGCGGTGGGAACGGCGAAGTTGAAGTGGGGGATGGTCTTGGTCTCCGCCTTGGTGATAGAGCCGTCCAGAAA
>CARXAY010000342.1 GCA_949093475.1 uncultured Oscillospiraceae bacterium | reverse complement strand
GTCATCTGGAGCAACGAGAACTTCCTCCAGCTGGCGGGGGTGCGGGAGCACCTCTTCGAGATGCGGGTGGAGGACGCGGTGCCGGACTGCCCCGTCCAGTGGCTGCTGGAGGGAAAGCAGGAGTGCCCGGAGCGGGTGATGATGAACGGCCGCCGCTTCCGGGTCTACGGCAGCCTGGTGCGGGCCAGGAGCCGGACCGGCGAGCAGAATCTGGTGGCCACCACCTACTGGGTGGACGTCACCGAGTCCGACGCCCTGCGGGAGGCCTACACCGCCACCCGCCCCGTGCTGGCCCTTTTAATGGTGGACAACTACGAGGACCTGATGAAGGCCTGCGCCGACACCCAGCGCAGCGGCATTCTGGCCCAGATCGACGAGAGATTGGACCAGTGGACCGCCGGCAGCGACGGCGTCCTTTTGAAAACCTCCCGGGACCGGTACCTCTTCCTCTTTGAGGAGCGGCACTACGACCACTTCGTGGAGGAGAAGTTCTCCGTGCTGGACGCCATCCGGGACATCAAGGTGGCCGAGGGCGTCCACCCCACGCTGTCCATCGGCATCGGCAAGGACACCGCCACGCTGGCGGAGCTCCTGAAAAACGCCAACCTCTCCCTGGAGATGGCCCTCAGCCGGGGCGGCGACCAGGCGGTGGGCCGGGGCAAGGTGGACTTCGCCTTCTACGGCGGCCGGGCCAAGGCCGCGGAGAAGCGCACCAAGGTCAAGTCCCGGGTCATGGCCAACGCCCTCAGTGAGCTGATG
>CARXAY010000341.1:419-862 GCA_949093475.1 uncultured Oscillospiraceae bacterium | reverse complement strand
CCACCCTCCCTACCTTAGAGGAGCTGGAGGTGGTGGAGACGCCGGAGCGTCTGACCCAGCTCATGGAGCAGTGGCGGGGGCAGGAGTATGTGGCGGTGCTTACCACCGACGACCTGAACGCCGTCTATGTGGACGGCGCGGCCCTTTCTTGGGACAAGCTCCCCGACTATAACGCCTTTTTACGGGACTTTTTCGCCGACGGGGAGATCAAAAAGGTCACCCACAGTCTCAAGACCCTGTGGCACGCCCTGTTGGACGAGGGCATTTCCCCCGCCGGGTTCGTGTTTGATACCGAGATCGCCGCCTATCTCCTCGACCCCACCGCCGGGAGCTATGAGCTGCCCAAGTTGGCCGTCTCTTACTGCAATCAGGAGGCGCAGGCCACCCCCGCGCTCATCGAAGCCCTCTATGAAAAGCTGTCTCCCCGGCTGGAGGAGCTGGGC
>CARXAY010000341.1:0-409 GCA_949093475.1 uncultured Oscillospiraceae bacterium | reverse complement strand
AGCTGGGCCTTCGTAAGCTCTACGACGAGATCGAGCTGCCCCTCTGCCCGGTGCTGGCGGAGATGGAGCGCACGGGGCTTCGCATCGACCGCCGCGCGCTGGCGGACTACGGCGAAATGCTGAAAAAGCGCATTGCGGAGGACGAACAGGTCATCTACGCGCTGGCGGGCCGAAAATTCAATATCAATTCCACCCAGCAGCTTGGCAAGCTCCTCTTCGAGGACATGGGCCTCCCCCCGGTGAAAAAGACCAAGACGGGGTACTCCACCTCCGCCGAGGTGCTGGAAAAGCTCCGGGGGCAGGCCCCCATCGTAGACGCGATCTTGGATTACCGCCAGCTCACCAAGCTGAACTCCACCTATGTGGACGGTCTCACCAAGGTCATCGCCGCCGACGGGCGCATCCACAC
>CARXAY010000340.1 GCA_949093475.1 uncultured Oscillospiraceae bacterium | reverse complement strand
CTCTTTCTCCTGCTTCGCCGTTTTACGGGGCACTTTCGGCATTGGCAGCCTTCTTTGTTTACTGCGTAGCTGCGTAGCAATTCTTGATGGGATTCCGCTTAGGCCAGCGCCGGAACTTTGGTCTGCTCGTAGGTGTTGAATGGGTTCAAACATAAACACACTTGCCTTTTCCTTTCTCTTTCCGTATAATAATGTTTAAATATGTGCGGCAGCGAAAACACGGCCCGGTAGGTAGTCCGGGCGCGGGCCACGGCCCGTCAGTAACCTTCCTCCTCGGATGTCCGGCTGCCGCCGAAAAAACGAGGAGGAATTTTTATGCCCAAAAACGAGAGCAGTCTTACCGTTTACTTCGACCCGCCCTTTTGGGTGGGGCTGTATCGGCGGCAGGAGGGCGACCGACTGAGCGTCCACAAGATCACCTTTGGCGCAGAGCCGCGAGACAGTGAGGTCTACGAGTTTCTGCTGGCTCACTGGCGGGAGCTGCGCTTCAGCCCGGCGGTGGCGGCCGGCGGCTTACCGGCTTGGGCCGTCAACCCGAAACGGAGACAACGGGAGATCCGGCGGGAGCTGGAGCGGTCAACGGCAGTCGGAACAAAGGCGCAGCAGGCGCTGCAGGCCCAGCGGGAAGCGCAAAAAGAAGAGAAAAAGCACCGCCGGCAGGAACGCAAAGAGTTTGAGGCGGAACGAAAATTCTCTTTGCGGCAGGAGAAACGAAAGGAAAAGCATAAAGGGCATTAGACGAGGGCCATCTACTGGGAGCGGATCTTTGCCTTGACCCGCAAAGGGGCAGGCAGGCCGTCTATCGCCTCCGTCACCGCCTTGTTGGTGCGCTTCAGCACCTCGGAGAGGGGCTTGCCTTTGATCAGTTCGGTGGCCATAGAGCTGGAGGCGATGGCGGTGTCCCCCAGCACGGAGATGTCATAGCCCAGATCGGCGATTTCTTTATTGAGGTAAGCCCTTGCTGGTGGAGACTTGTTCCAGCCG
>CARXAY010000339.1 GCA_949093475.1 uncultured Oscillospiraceae bacterium | reverse complement strand
AGGCGGAGGGAAAGCCCACCTCGATCTCCTTCACGCCGATGTCCACCAGCGTGTGAAAAAGCTCTAACTTTTCCGCCACGCTCATGGGGTCGATGAGGGCCTGATTGCCGTCGCGCAGATCGACGCTGCACCAGACCGGCGGCGCAGTAATGCGCTTGTTGGGCCAAGTGCGGTCGGGCAGAGTGATGGGTTCAAAGGGGATGTACTTCTCGCAGGACTTGTTCATGGTGTGGAATACCTCCTTGGAAGTGCGGCCGGGCAACAAAAATCCCCCGACCGAAGTTCGGTCAGGGGCGTTTCAAATAACGCGGTACCACCCTGATTCCGTCTCCGGTCACCCGGAGACGCTCGTCGGCTTCTAACAAAGCCTTGGAAGGTAACGATTCCAACCGTCCTGCCCTAAAAGGTGTTCAGGCAAGCCGCTCAGGGGCCAGTTGTGACCCGCCGCCCACGCCGGTTTGCAGCAACCACCGGCTCTCTGTGGAGGGTGAGACGGGTCTTTTTCCCTTCATTGCGTTTTTATTAGTGTAGCGGACAAACCGCCGTTTGTCAACCCTTTTTACAGGAGGTTTTTCACATGAAAGTCATGGCCATTGATTATGGAGACGCCCGGACGGGGGTCGCCATCTCGGACGCCACAGGGCTGCTGGCGGGGTTTACCAGCGTGATCCACGGCTACCGGCAAGAGGCTGTGGCGCAGGAGATCGCCCGGCTGGCCAAGGCCCACGGCGTGGAGCGCATCGCGCTGGGTCTGCCCCGAAACATGGACGGCTCGGAAGGGCCGCGCTCGGAGCTGTGCCGGGCGTTCGGCGCACTGCTGGAGACGGAGACGGGGCTTCCGGTAGCCATGTGGGACGAGCGGCGCACTACCGTGGACGCCCACCGTATCCTCACCGAGACGGGCAACCGGGGGAAAAAGCGCAAGGAAAAGGTGGACGCGGTGGCGGCGACCTTGATTTTGGAGGGCTATCTGGGGTTTTTGCGGAGCAATTCGTGAACGCCCACGCCCAGTAGAAACACCCCGAAGCACTTGCGAAGCAGGCCCACATCCAGCCCCGTTGCCAGCCAAGCTGCCAGAGCGGTGGCCGCCAGACCGGCGAGGATCGCCGGCTTGGCGGCGGCAGGCTTCAAATAACCG
>CARXAY010000338.1 GCA_949093475.1 uncultured Oscillospiraceae bacterium | reverse complement strand
GAAGCTCACTTTCTTGCCCGACGGCGTGCAGCTCATGGCGGGGGATACGATCCTGACCTCAGGACTGGTCTCCGGCGGAGAGGCCACCTATCCCTCCGGGCTGGTGGTGGGCTACGTGCAGGAGGTACGCGCGGACCACAGCGGTATGAGCGATTATGCGATCCTGACTCCCGCCGCCGATCTGGACGGCCTGGAGCAGGTCTTTGTCATCAAGGATTTTGACGTGGTGGAATGACCCAGCCGAAAAAGAAAATGCTTGTATGAGACAGGGGCCTAAGAAAAAGGAGGTGAGCTTCCATGACCACAAAGGACTTTTGTATCAAATGGCTGGCCTACACCCTGGCCCTGGGCCTGGTGTGGGTGGTGGAGGCTTACTTTCTCAGCGCTATACCCCTGTTTGGCGTAAAGCCCATGCTTTTGCCTCTCTGCGCCGTGGCGGTGGCCGTCTTAGAGGGCGCTTCCGGCGGCGCGGGGTTTGGCTTGGCGGTGGGGCTTCTTTTTGACGCGACCACCCCCGGCATACCGGGAGTGACTATCCTCCTCATGGTCTTGCTGGGACTTGGCTTGGGCCTGCTGGCCCAGTATGTCCTCCGGCAGGACCTGGTGGGTTGCTTTATTTGCTCCGCCCTGGCCCTGGCCGCCATCGACATTCTACGCGTTTTTTGGCGGCTGCTCCTGAACGCCGCCCCCTTGGGCGCGATGCTGGCTCTGGCGGGGAAGGAGATCGCGTGGAGCATGTGCTTTGTCCCGCTGGTGTACCTTGTTTTTCGCTGGGTCTTTAACCGGGTGCCCAAGGCCACGGTGCTGTAAGGAGGGCGGAGCATGGACGGAAAACGCTTTGCCCTGCGCTCCAGAATGGTGCTGGCCCTGCTGTGCGCCGTGATGGTGCTTTTTGCCTGGGTACTCTTTGACTTACAGGTGGTCAACGGCAGCTACTATTTGGAGCAGTCCACCCGAAAAATTGCTGTCACCGAGCCGGTACAGGCCGCCCGGGGAGAGATATTGGACCGTTATGGCCGTTTGCTGGTGTCCAACCGAGCGGCCTATCAGGTGACGGTGGACACCCGGCTCATGGGCGACGAGAAAGAGCGCAACGAGACGGTGCTGAAGCTGCTGGAAATTTGCAGGGAACAGGCCGTGGAGTGGAATGACAACCTCCCCATTACCAGGAC
>CARXAY010000337.1 GCA_949093475.1 uncultured Oscillospiraceae bacterium | reverse complement strand
TTCCCAGCCCGTGCTATTACGCTTCTGTTCTTTGGCTCCTTTTGAAAGGAGCTGTCAGCCGTAGGCTGACTGAGGATTGTCCTTTCCCGCACAATCCCCCGTCAGACGCTTCGCGTCCGACACCCCCTTTCCAAAGGGGGCTTTAGGCGGTGTGTCTACGCTCGCGCTTCGCTTCTTACTTCGCCGCTTCCAGTGCCGCGGCGCGCTCGGTCTGCCACTTCTCGTTCTCTTCGGTGAACTTGGCCATATTCATGGGCTCATCCAGCAGGTGCTGGTACTTATAGCGCTGAAGGGCCAAACCGTAGGGGGCGTACTGCCCTTCAAAGGCGTTGAGGCGGGTGGCCACATAGCCGGTGAAGGAGATGGAGTAGGGCACGATGACGGCGTGCTCAATGAGGAGGGCCTCCGCCTCGGCAAAGGCGGTGTAGCGGGCCTGCTCGTCGGTGGTGATGGCCTTGGCGGCGTCCACCAGACGGTAATACTCCTCCACGACGGCCTGCGTCTCCGCGCCCTTGTGGTCGCAGGAGGCGTTCGCCCCGTCGCCCAGCGTGCGGGAGGAATCCTGATTCATAAAGTTATAGGTGTTGTTCTTGCCGAAGGGATCTGTCCAAGTCTGAGGATCGGCGTAGTCCGCGCCCCAGTTGCACTTCATCAGGCCGAAGTCGCCGGTGCGGCGGACAGCGCCCAAGAAGCCGGTGGAGGGGCCGGCCTCCACGATCACGTCGATGTAGTCCTTGCCCAGCGCGTTCTCCAGCTGCTGCTCCACCACTTGGCACTCCTTGTCCCAGTTGGTGGTGTCCGGGTTATAGCGCATATAGACCTTCACGGGGAAGGTGCAGCCCTGCGCGGACAGCTCTTCCATGGCCTTGACCTTGTACTCCAGCGCCAGATCCACATCGAAGCTGTCGCCGTCGGTGTAGCCCTTCAGAGCGGGATACTGGGTAAAGTCCATACCTGCGCCGCTGGCAAAGGTGGGGGGCGTAACGGTGTTGTTCACGATGCTCTCCGGGTTCTGGGGATCTTGCACCGCCAGCGCGCCCACCCGGTCAAGGGCATGCATGATGGACTGGCGGAAGTTCTCGTTGTTGACGGCCAGAATCCAGTTGTCGGGGTCAAGGCTGGCGTCGAAGCGAGGCTCAAAGTTAAAGACGTAGAAGTAGGAGTAGCTCACGTTGGGACGGCTGGAGGACACCATGTTGTAGGTGTTGTCGTCGGTGAGCCAAGAGGTGAGCAGGGACGCGTCCAACTCGGCATAGTCCACCTCGCCGCGGATGAACTGCTCCGGGCCGATGG
>CARXAY010000336.1 GCA_949093475.1 uncultured Oscillospiraceae bacterium | reverse complement strand
CGTTATGCGGGTCATCCCCATTTTCACCTTCCTCAACAAGATGGATCGAGATTCCCGCGACCCCTTTGAGCTGTGTCAGGAGATCGAGCATGAGCTGGGCATCGACACCTACGCCGTCAACTGGCCCATCGGCTGCGGCAAGGAGTTTCAGGGGGTCTATGACCGGAAGGGGGGGAAGATCATCCACTTCACCTCCAATGGCGGAGCGAAGGCCGCCACCGCCACGCAGGTCTCTCTGGACGACCCCGCTTTGGACGGGCTCATCGGGGAGCGGCTGCACCAACAGCTCTCCGACGACATTGAGCTTCTGGACGGCGCGTCCTGCGACTTCGATATGGACAAGGTGCGCCACGGCAAGCTCTCCCCCGTGTTTTTCGGCTCGGCACTCACCAACTTCGGGGTCGAACCGTTTTTGGAGGAGTTTCTCCGCATGACCACTCCGCCCCTGCCCCGCATGGCGGGGGAGACGGTGATCGACGCCTTTGACGAGCCCTTTTCCGCCTTCGTGTTCAAGATCCAGGCCAACATGAACAAGGCCCACCGGGATCGCATTGCCTTTATGCGGGTGGTGTCGGGGAAGTTTGAGGCGGACAAGGAGGTCTACCACGTTCAGGGGGGCAAGCGCATCAAGCTCTCCCGTCCCCAGCAGCTTATGGCCGCCGAGCGGGAGATCATCTCGGAGGCGTACGCCGGGGACATCATGGGCGTGTTCGACCCCGGCATCTTTTCCATCGGCGACACCCTGTGCGCGCCGGGGAGCAAATTCCAGTTTGATCCCATCCCCACCTTCGCCCCCGAACACTTCCAGCGCATCCGCTCCATCGACACCATGAAGCGCAAGCAGTTTTTGAAGGGGGTGGAGCAGATCGCGCAGGAGGGCGCGATCCAGATCTTCAAGCCGCCCTACACGGGGATGGAAGAAGTCATCGTGGGCGTGGTGGGCACGCTGCAATTTGATGTGCTGGCCTATCGGCTGAAAAGCGAATACAATGTGGAATTATATACGGAGGGTTTGCCATATTGTTATCTTCGGCTGGTGGGCAACGAAGAGCCGGTGAAGGAGGACGAGCTGAACTTGGGGGACGCCAAGTTGGTAGAGGACTACAAGGGCCGGCAGATCGTGCTGTTCACCTCCTTCTGGTCGATCAACTGGGTGGCCGAGCGCAACAAAGACCTCGTCTTGTTGGAGTTCGGCGGCGGCAAGGAGGAGTAAGATGAAGTGGAGCTGGCTGCTGGCCGGGAGCAACGCGCTGGCCTTCCTCCTCATGGGGCTGGACAAGTGGAAGGCCGTTCGGGGGGCGTGGCGCATTTCCGAGCAAATGCTGTTTTTGTTCCCCATTTTGGGCGGCGCGCCCGGCGGGACGCTGGGGATGTTCCTCTTTCACCATAAGACCCAGCACTGGTA
>CARXAY010000335.1 GCA_949093475.1 uncultured Oscillospiraceae bacterium | reverse complement strand
GGCCCAGTGGGTCTCCGGGACATCCTCAAAGCGGGCCTCGGTGACAGGCTCAGGGGGCGTGGTAGAACCGCCGCCGGAGATAGAGCCGCCGGAGTTGCCGCCGCCGGTAGAGCCGCCGCCGGACGCGGCGCGGGTGAGGGTAATGGTGTAGATGCGCTCAGTTTCGTGATTCGGGGCGGTGACCCGCACCTGAATGCTGTTTTCCCCCACCTTCAGCGCCCCGGTGAGGGGGGCATTCAAGTGGACGACGTTGTTGATCAGCACGGCGGCGCTGGCGTTGGGGTCGGCGGTGGTGGGGGTGACGGTGATCTCCGCGACGCTGTTGGCCACGCTGGCGGTGTAGTTCAGCACGTCGGGGGAGAAGGCGGGGCTCAGCGTCCCCGCGCTGAGGGTCAGGGCGGAGAGGGTGGCGTCGTCGGAATTGTGGAGGGCGTCGATGGCGTCCTCAAGCAGCTTCACCGCTTCGGCCACCTCCGCGTTGGTAGCCAAGGGATTTTCCTGCACGGCGCGGGCGAGGGCCACGGGGGGATAGGCGATCCCCTGCGCTATCGTATCAAATCTTGAGCCGGGATCAAGAAATTCTTCCGCATAGGTGAGCAGCTCGGCCAAGGCGGTCTTGTCCACCGCCTCGTAAACGAGCAGCTCGGTCAAATTGCCCGCGCCTTGGGTGGTCAGCTTGACGAACCGGGCGTCCGCCGCCGTGCCCTGCGTAAAGGCGGCCCACGTTTTGCCGTCCGGGGAGGTCTGGAGGGTGAAGCCGGGCGCGGCGTCGCGCCATTTTGCCTCGATCCGGGAGACGGGATGGCTCTCTCCCAGATCCACGGTGAGGGTGTTGCCGCTGCCGTCCGCCCGCCAGTAGCTCCACAGCTCCTCTTCCTCGCCGTCGATGGCCTTGGCGGCGTAGCAATTGCGCTGGACGTTGTTGTCGTTGCTTCCTTCGGGGGAGCTGCCTCCGGCGATGGCGTTCTGGGCCACGTTCACCAAGCCGTCGTCCGTCCCGGCGTAGAGCGCGGCCACCTCGTCGGCGGAGAGGGCCTTGTTGTAGACCCGCAGATGGGACAAAAAGCCGCGGAAGCCCTCGCCGATCTTCTCCAAGGGAAGGGGAACGGAGGAGTAAAGGGTGTGGATGCTGTTCGGGGCGACGCCGTCCTCATCCGCTTTCTGGGAGAGGAAGGTGATCAGCTCGCCGTTCACGTAGAGGCGGGTGGCCTGCTGGGTGCCCACGATGGTGAGGGTGGTTTTCTCAGAGGTCAGCGCATAGCCCAGATCGCGGGTGAAGTAGTTCACGTCGGCGCAGAGGTTGCCGTTGCTGCCCTTGACCCGGATGCGCCCGTCATAGCCGGAGAAGAGGGCGGCGTTGGTGTCGTTGGCGTTGGCGACGGAGGAGACCTCCACGTCCAGAGAGACGGTGTAGGGGTAGGAGA
>CARXAY010000334.1 GCA_949093475.1 uncultured Oscillospiraceae bacterium | reverse complement strand
ACCTTGGGCGCGGTGGTGGGGGCGACCTATCCCGCCGAGCTGCGGGAGCTGCGCCGCCGCATGGAAAAGACCTTCTTCCTTGTGCCCGGCTACGGCGCGCAGGGAGGCACGGCGCAGGATGTGGCCGGGGCGTTTGACCGCTACGGCTGGGGGGCCATCGTCAACTCCTCCCGGGGCATTTTGTGCGCGTGGCAAAAGCAGGAGGGCGGCGCGGAGCATTTCCAAGACGCCGCCCGGGCCGCCGCCGAGGCCATGCGGGATGACATCAAAAAATACGTCACCATTGTGTAAAGAGGTGAGCCTATGCCCGTGCAGCAGCAGTGTACCATCGTAAATAAAATGCCCTTGGGGGCGGATACCTTTTGGATGGTTTTAGAGTGCGGCAATATGGTGGAGCATACCTTTCACGCGCCCGGTCAATTTCTCCATATTGCCTGCCCGCCCCGCTTTCTGCGCCGCCCTATTTCTGTTGCTACCTGTCAGAGCGACACGCCCGACGACGGCGTGAGCATCGTCTTTCAGGTGCGGGGCGAGGGGACAAAATGGCTGGCGGAGCGCGGCGAAGGGGAGACCCTTGACGTGCTGGGCCTGTTGGGCAACGGCTTTTCCATGGAAAAAGGCGGGCGGTATCTGCTGGCGGGGGGCGGCATCGGCGTGCCCCCGCTGTACGGCTGCGCCCAATACGCCGAGGGCAAGGCGGTGGCCGTGCTGGGCTTCCGCTCCGAGCGGCAGGTCATTCTGGCGGACGCCTTTGGGAAGAGCTGTGAAGGGGTTTTCCTTTGCACCGACGACGGAAGCCTTGGCTTCCACGGTTTTGCCCACCAGAAGGTGGCGGAGATCCTTGACAAGGATAAAGACTTTACAGCAATTTTGGCCTGCGGGCCCAAGCCCATGCTCCGCGGGGTGGCGGAGGTGGCCGCCCGGTACGGTCTGCCCTGTCAGGTGTCCATGGAGGAGCGGATGGCCTGCGGCGTGGGGGCGTGCCTTGGCTGCGCCACTCCCATGAAGGACGGCTCAATGAAGCACGTGTGCAAGGACGGGCCGGTATTTGACGCGACGGAGGTGGACTGGAATGGCTAAGGAAGACTTGTCCGTCACGTTGGCGGGGGTGACGCTGAAAAACCCCATCGTCCCCGTGTCCGGCACGTTCGGCTTTGGGGAGGAGTACGGCCAGTTTTTTGACATTACCCGTCTGGGCGCGCTGTGCGCCAAGGGGCTGACCCTTCGTCCCCGCAACGGCAACCCGCCCCCCCGCATTGCGGAGACCCCTATGGGCATCCTCAACTCCGTGGGGCTGCAAAATCCAGGGGTGGAAGATTTTATTTCCCAAGAGCTGCCTGAACTGCGCAGGCATGATTTGGCGGTCATCGCCAATATCTCCGGCGACACCCCCGAGGAATACGGCATAATGTGCCGGCTGCTCTCAGCGGCGGGGGTGGACATGATCGAGGTCAATATCTC
>CARXAY010000333.1 GCA_949093475.1 uncultured Oscillospiraceae bacterium | reverse complement strand
GCATCCCAATACTCAGGCGGCACTGGATTCGCTGCGTAAGTGAAAGGAAGGGGACTATGAGCAAAGAGAAACGGGGCGGCGCACGGCTGGAAAAACCGGCGACCCCAAAGAAAACTGCTCCCGAAAGATCGCCCGATCCATCTAAACCCGAAAACGTGACAGGGAAAAAGGGCCTGAGTAAAGGTGCGAAGATCGCCATCATTGTGGTGGCGGTGATCGCGGCGCTTTTCCTCGGCCTTTTTGCCCTCTACAAAAGCTGGGCGGTGCTGCCCGATCTGGAAGATCTGCCCACGCCTTCTTCTCCCGTCATCTCGGACGGCGGCAGCGGTCTCAAGCCTATCGTCTCCGACCGAAAAGAAAACTTCTACACCTTTTTAGTAGTAGGCCGTGACACCGGTGGCGGTGGAAACACCGACACCATCATGTTGGCCGCCTACGACATCCCCAACCAGAAGCTCTCTGTGATGAGCATTCCCCGTGATACCATGGTCAACGCCCGCCATCCGGGCAAAAACAAAAAGATCAACGGGGTGTGGAATCTGGGCCTCCACTACGCCGAAAAAGGCAGCGAAAAGAAGGGCATCGACTATTTGCGCGAGGCTGTTGGCGACTTGACCGGCATCGTTCCTGATTTCTATGTCATCGTTAACTGGAACGCCTTTGGCCGTCTGGTGGACGCCATTGACGGCGTGGATTTTGAAGTTCCCTTCGATATGAAATATAAAGACCCCACGCAGGATCTGGTCATTGACCAAGCCGCAGGATTCCGCCATTTAAGCGGGCGGGACGCTATGGAGGTCGTTCGTTGGCGACATGACAACAGCTATTCCAAGCAGTACCGTGACGGCGATCTGGGCCGTGTGCGTACCCAGCAGGCGTTGATGAAGGCGATCATCGCCCAGTGCCTTCAGATCAAAAATATCACCAAGATTAACGAATTTGCAGAGATCTTCACCGAAGAGGTGGAGACAAACCTGACGGTGGGCAATCTGGTCGCCTTTGCAGAGCGGGCCGTGCTGGGCGGTCTGGACATGGAAAACGTGACCTTTACTACCGCCCCCATCGAAGGGGTCTATGTGAAGGGTACGTCTTATGTCCAAGTGAAACCGGAAGAGCTTTTGGGGCTTCTCAACGAAGACTTCAATCCCTATAAGGATGATCTGGAGATGGAAAATCTGAACATCCTGCAGTACAGTTCTTCCAAGGGCTATTACACGTATCAAGGGACAGGGACGGGCACGCCGCCCCAGCCCACCAAGACGCCCACCGCCACAGCGAAGCCGACCCAAACGCCGACAAAAGCCCCCTCGGAGGAGCCCACCCAAAAGCCCTCGGCCACGCCGAAGGCCACCGCCTCCGCCAAGCCGTCGTCCAGCCCCTCCAAGGAGGAGCAGGAGCCCGCGTCGCCCTCGCCGGAGCCGACCGCTGAGCCGACGGAAACCGCCGCGCCCCAGCCCACTCCGGAGCCT
>CARXAY010000332.1 GCA_949093475.1 uncultured Oscillospiraceae bacterium | reverse complement strand
TATGGGGGTGCGGGCGGTCAATCTGACTTGGAATCATCCCAACGCCCTTTCCGGGACGAACGCCGAAGAACCGGAGCGGGGACTGACTGACCAAGGACGGGATTTTGTACAGGAAATGAACCGTTTGGGGATGCTGATCGATGTTTCCCATCTTTCCGATCCGGGATTCTGGGATGTGGCGGAGTTGACTACAGCGCCGATCATTGCCAGCCATTCAGACAGCAGAACGTGCCATTTTCACACGCGGAACTTGACGGATGAACAATTTACTGCCATAATAGAGTTAAAAGGGGTGGTGGGACTGAATCTCTGCCCGGATTTTTTGGGAGAACCTGCCACACTGGACACGGTACGCCGCCATTTGGATCATTTTTTGGAGTTGGGCGGTGAGGATACTGTGGCGCTGGGCGGCGACTGGGACGGGATCAGCCGCCTGCCGGAGGGGATCTCAGATGTGACAGGCTGGGCTGTACTCTATGGATATTTGAAGGATCACGGGTATCCCGAAGCTCTGCTTGACAAACTGTTCTACAAAAACCTAATGAGGGTCGTGAGACAGGTATGTATTATGTAAGCACCAGAGGAAACCAGCGGTTGACCGCTGCTGAAGCCATCACGCAGGGCTTGGCCCGGGATGGAGGTCTGATGACCCCGGAAGTATTCATGAAGATGTCGCCCAGCGCACTGGATACGATGAAGGATATGTCTTATCCGCAAAGGGCCGTCTATGTAATGAGTACCTTTCTGGATGAGTTTTCCACCGCCGAGCTGAACGACTTTGCAAAGAAAGCCTATGGCCCGGACAAGTTTGATACGCCGCTGGTCGCTCCAATCTGCCGGGTGGACGACAACACCTACTGTTTGGAACTGTGGCATGGGCCGACTTGTGCGTTCAAGGATATGGCGCTGCAAATGCTGCCTCATCTGCTTACCGCGTCCCTCAAAAAGATCGGAGAGCGCAAGAAGGTGTGCATTTTGGTCGCCACCTCCGGGGACACGGGAAAGGGCGCGCTGGAGGGCTTTAAGGACGTGCCTCAGACCAAAATACTAGTTTTTTACCCCAAGGACGGTGTTTCCGCAGTTCAGGAACTGCAAATGGTTACGCAGGAGGGAGAAAATGTCGGCGTGTGCGCTGTCAAAGGCAATTTTGACGACGCACAGACCGGCGTGAAGATGCTCTTTTCCGATGAAACCTTGCGGGAGCAGCTGGCCAAGCGGCGCTATTTCCTTTCCTCTGCCAACTCCATCAACTGGGGACGTGTTCTGCCTCAGATCGTCTACTATGTCTCCGCCTACTGTGACCTGCTGAAGGGGGAGGCCATTCGCCCCGGCGATCCGGTGAACGTCTGCGTCCCAACGGGGAATTTTGGGAATATTCTGGCGGCTTATTATGCCAAGGCTATGGGCGTTCCCATCCAAAAGTTTATCTGCGCGTCCAACGCCAATAATGTCCTGACCGAGTTTATTCAAACCGGCGTCTATGATAAAAACCGCCCCTTCTATAA
>CARXAY010000331.1 GCA_949093475.1 uncultured Oscillospiraceae bacterium | reverse complement strand
ATCAGGCGGGCTACGTCTTTGTCACCGTGGACGATCTGCTCCTTGCCCGAAACATTACGCCAAAAAATGGAGAAATCTACCGTCACGCCCATCCGGATTGATCTCTTTTTCTATTTTTCCGTATTCTCAGGACGATATATCCCCTCAATACAAAAATTTTCTTCCAAATTCCCTTGCATTTTTATAAAAGTAGTGGTATGCTAATTTCTGGAAGAGAATTCACAAAAGGGGGGGAGCAGACGGATGTTTCAGCCGGGAGACAAGATCGCGCATCCCATGCACGGCGCGGGCGTTGTAGACTCCATTGTCACCAAAAAAGTCAACGGCGTGAAGCGGGACTACTACATCCTCAAGCTCCCTGTGGGCGGCATGGTGGTTATGATCCCCACCACCACCTCCGAGGCCATCGGGGTGCGCGCCGTGATCGACGCCAAGCAGGCCGACCGGGTCATCGCCGCCATCCCCTCCATGGAGATCGACACCACTCCCGGCTGGAATCAGCGCTACCGGGAAAACATGACCCGCATCAAAAGCGGCGACCTGCTGGAGGTGGCCCAAGTGGTGAAAAGCCTGACCCGCCGGGACAACGCCCGGGGGCTTTCCACCGGAGAGCGCAAAATGCTCCACACCGCACGCCAGATTCTGATCTCCGAGCTGGTGATGTCCCAGAGCGTTACCTACGAAGAAATGGAGCAGCGGATCAACGCCGCACTGGCTCAGTAAATACCTAAAAAAGGAGCCCGGCGGCTCCTTTTTTCAAGCATTTAGGAGGTAGCCTATGTCTTTTTTTGACCTGTTCCGCCGAAAGGCCAAGCTCGTCCCCACGCCCCGGTGCGGCTGTGTCGTCGCCGCTGCCGGCAACTCCACGCGCATGGGCGGCGTCGATAAGCTGTTTGCCCCGGTGGACGGCATCCCCGTGCTGGTACGCACCCTTCAGGCCCTCTCCGCCAGCCCCTACATCAGCGAGATCACCGTGGTCACCCGTCAGGAGAAGCTGCTGGAGGTGGGCGCGCTATGCCGGGGGGCGTGTCTGCCCAAGGTCACGCAGGTCATCGTGGGCGGGGACAGCCGTCTGGAGTCTGTTTACAAGGGGGTCAACCAGCTCTCCGAGAAGGTCAAGCTCATTGCCGTCCACGACGCGGCTCGGTGTCTCGTCCCCCAAAAGGTCATCGACGCCGCCGTCCTCACCGCCGCCCGGTGCGGCGCAGCCGTCCCCGCGGTAGAGGTCAAGGACACCATCAAGGAGTTTGACGGGGAATTCGTTACCGCCACCCCCGACCGCGCCGCCCTCCGGGCCGTCCAGACCCCGCAGGTCTTCCGCGCCGAGCTTTTACGCGCAGCTCTACAGAAAGCTATGGAGGAAAACTGGGAGGTTACCGACGACTCCTCCGCCGTGGAGCGGCTGGGCGCGACCGTGCCCCTCACCCCCGGCGACGAACGCAACCTCAAGATCACCACTCCCATTGATCTGGCGGTGGCGGAAGCCATTTTGCGGGAGGACACGCCATGAGGATTGGCC
>CARXAY010000330.1 GCA_949093475.1 uncultured Oscillospiraceae bacterium | reverse complement strand
GACCTTACCCATGATGACGACCACCGCCATCAGAAGGATCAGGCCGATAAACACCACGCCGTAGCCCAAAAAGGCGTTGACCAGCGCGTCGGGGAAAAGAGGCATATTACCCATCTTCGTCTCCCCCTTACGCTTCCTGAATAGTGTAGGTGCAGACGTTCTCTTCCTTGGCCTTGCGCTCGGTCAGGAACTTCTTGGCCTGATCGGGGAAGCAGATGTAGCTCATCACGTCCTCCTCGGACTGGGCCAGATCGCCCAGAGCCTCCTTGGCGGCCTTGAACTCCTCGCCGGTGCGCTTGGAGTCCTCCACGCGGCAGTCGGAGGGCTTGCCGCCTGCGCCGAGGATCTTCTCCTCCAGCTCCTTGCTCACTTCGCCGGGGGCTACGCCGTAGTCGCCCTTGAAGTAGTTCTTGATCTCGGTGGAGATCTGCTTGTAGCGCTCGCCCATGAGGACGTTGATCACCGCCTGATTGCCCACCATCTGGGAGAGGGGGGTGACCAGCGGGGGGTAGCCCAAATCGGCGCGGACGGAGGGGATCTCCGCCAACGCTTCGTCAAACTTATCCATGGCGTTCATGTCCTTGAGGTTGGCGATCATGTTGGAAAGCATACCGCCGGGGACTTTGTAGACCAGCGCCTGAGAATCGGTGCCCATGCTCTTGGGATTGAGGAGGCCGGAGTCGATGTACTTCTGCTTCAGGGGCTTGAAGTGGTCGTTGACTTGATTGATGACCTTCTCGTCCAGCCCGCAGGGGATGCCATACTGCTGCAGGGCGTAGAACAGGGTCTCGGTGGCGGGCTGAGACGTGCCGTTGGACATGGCGGAGGAGGCGCAATCCACCACGTCCACGCCGCTCTCGATGGCCTTGGTGATGGTCATGTAGGCCATGCCGGTGGTGCAGTGGGTATGGAGGATGATGGGCATCTCACCCACCGCGTCCTTGATCCCCTTAATAAGGTGTTCGGCTTCAAAGGGGGACATCGTGCCCGCCATATCCTTCAGGCAGATGGTGTCGAAGCCCATGGTCTTGAGTTCCTTGCACATCTCCACGTACTTCTCCACGGTGTGGACGGGAGACTGGGTATAGGAGATACAGCCCGAAGCGACGGTGCGCTTGGTGGCGTACTTCTTGGTGGCCTCCAAGGCGGTCTTGATGTTGCGGAAGTCGTTCAGGGCATCGAAAATGCGGATGATGTCGATGCCGTTCTTGATGGACAGCTCCACAAACTTCTCCACCACATCGTCGTGGTAGTGCTTATAGCCCAGCAGGTTCTGGCCGCGCAGCAGCATCTGCAGCCGGGTGTTGGGCATGGCGGCGCGGATCTTACGCAGCCGCTCCCACGGATCTTCGCCCAGATAGCGCAGGCAGGAGTCGAAGGTAGCGCCGCCCCAGCACTCCACCGAATAGTACCCCGCCTTATCCATCACGGGCAGGATCGCCTCGAAATCCTCGAAGGGCATCCGGGTGGCGATGAGGGACTGCTGTGCGTCGCGCAGGACAGTCTCTGTGATTTGAACCTGTTTCACGATCAAATTGCCTCCTCTTAAC
>CARXAY010000329.1 GCA_949093475.1 uncultured Oscillospiraceae bacterium | reverse complement strand
GGCCGCAAAATCAGACGTTCTGTCTCTAAAAACATAAAATTCAGTCCTCCCACGGCTCTTTGGGTGGCGTCCAGCCGTCGGTGATATAGTCCTTCAGCTTGCCCAGCGTGATGGGGGTGCAGGTGGCAACGACCTGAATGGTCTCAGCGTACTCCACGCTTTCCACCTGAGCCTCACGATAAAGCTGGTCAAGGATACCGCCCAGACCGTAGGGAATGGAGAGGGTGACCTTTTTTCGGCCCGCGTCCAGCCGTTGGGCCATTTTTTCCCGTAGCTCGTCAAGCCCTTCTCCCGTCCGGGCGGAGACCGCCACCCGATCCTCCCCGTGAGGGAGGATCTCGCCGGGGCAGAGGTCACACTTGTTAAAGACCTCCAGCCGGGGCGTTGACCCCGCCCCCAGAGACTGGATCAGTCCCTCCACCACCTCCGCCTGCTCCATCCACGCGGGGTTGGAGGCGTCGATGACGTGGAGGAGCAGATCGGCGAAGGTCAGCTCCTCCAAGGTGGCCTTAAACGCCGCCACCAAGTGGGTGGGCAGCTTGCGGATGAAGCCCACGGTGTCGGAGAGAAGCACCGTGCAGGTGTCGGACAGGGTAAGCGTACGGGTGGTGGTGTCCAGTGTGTCAAACAAACGGTTGTTGGCGGGGATGTTCTCCCCGGTCAAGGTGTTCAGCAGGGTGGATTTGCCCGCGTTGGTGTAGCCCACCAGAGCCACCACGGGGACTTGATTTTTCTCCCGGCGCTCTCGCTGGACGGCCCGCACCCGGCGCACCTCCTCCAGATCCTCCTTGAGCTTGGAGATTTTTTTGCGGATGTGGCGGCGGTCGGTCTCCAACTGGGTCTCGCCCGGGCCGCGCGTGCCGATGGCGCCCTCCTGCCGCTCCAAGTGCGTCCACATTCCCGTCAGACGAGGGAGAAGGTACTGGTACTGGGCCAGCTCCACCTGAAGGCGGCCCTCTTTGGTCTGCGCCCGCTGGGCGAAAATGTCTAAAATGAGCGCCTCCCGATCCAGCACCTGAACGCCCAGCTCCTGCGTGAGTACCCGGAGCTGGGAGGGGGAGAGGGAGTTGTCGAAGAGTACCAGATCAGCGTCCAGAACGCCTACCAGCTCCTTGACCTCCGCCAGCTTGCCCTCGCCGATGAAAGTGCGGGGATCGGGGGCGTCCTTGTTCTGCAAAACCTGACCCACGCTGATGCCGCCGGCGGTATCCAGAAGGGCGGCGAGTTCCTCCAATGTGGCGTCGCTGGCATTGTCCATAGGGTCTAAGACCCGGGAGTTCAGACCCACTAAAACAGCGCGGTTGCGTTTTTTCTCGGTGGTGTGTTCCATGTTATTTCTGATAAACCTCCATAATTTCGCCGATATACATCCGGTGATAGTCCTTTTTGGGGTAGTTTTTGCCGTCGGTCTCCGGGTCTAAGAAGTGGGCCGGCTCGATGTCGTCAAAATAGACCTTTTTGCACACTAAAACCAGCTTGGCCTCTTGGAAATAGGGCGCGTTCCCCACGCCGTAGGCCAGAGAGAAGCCGCACTCGTTGACCTTGTCCACCTC
>CARXAY010000328.1 GCA_949093475.1 uncultured Oscillospiraceae bacterium | reverse complement strand
CTCCACGGCAGTCCAGAAGATGGTGGCGGCGCTGTCGCTGTCCCGGTAGGCCTCCACGCCCTCCACCTCGCTGACTTCCTCCTCCGAAGCGGCAGGGATCTCCGTGATGGTGTAGGTCGTGCCCTTGGCGGTGTTGAAGCGGATCTTGTCGTTGTCCACGATCTCGAACTCAATGAGGTTGCCGCTGGCATCGGTCACCTTGGCCTGAGAGATATTGGGATAGGCCACGACACACTCCCCGCCGTTCTTGGAGGTGATGGCGGCGCGGGTCAGGAGTTTATTGGCCCATGCGGCGTCCACTTCAAAGTTGCCGCGGGCCAGCAGGCCCTCATAGCTGCCGGTGGCCCATGCGTCGGGCAGAGCGGGCAGGAGGTCAATGAAGCCCATATTACTCTGCAGGAGCATCTCGGCCACGCCGGCGGTATAGCCGAAGTTACCGTCGATCTGGAAGGGGGGATGGCTGTCCCAGAGGTTGGAGAAAATCTTATCCCGGAACATATAGCCGATGATAGTGTGGCAATGGTTGCCGTCCCGGAGGCGAGCCCAGCAGTTGATGCGGTGGGCCATAGACCACCCTCTGGCGTCGCCGCCGGCGTCCGTGCGGTTGCTCATGGATACACGGGCGGCCTCGATCCATGCGTCGTTGGTCTGGATCAAGTCGCCGGGATACAGCCCCAGCATATGGGACAGATGACGGTGGCCGGCACCGGCGCCCAAGGAGTTGACCGTGGTCTCTTCATACCATTCCTTGACCTGACCGCTGTCGCCGATTTCAATCGGCCCGTAAATGTGAGATTGGTTATACAGCCACGTGCCGGGGGTTTTCTCGTCACCGATCCGGTCAGCGTCCACCCCCAGCAGTCTGGCGGCGGTAATGGTGTCGTCATAGAGCTGCCAGATGATGGAGTGCTCATAGGTGTTGCCCGCTGTACGCGGGCCGTGCTCCGGGGAGTAGGCGGGTACGGAGGCCAGCACCACGCCGTCCGCGTCATTTTCGTCTGCGATGGTCACTTTGTCCGCAGTCTTCCCGGAGGTCTTGTCGATGAGGAACTGGTCATAAAAACGGGTATACTCCCGCATGATGGGGTAAATGTAGTTACGCATATACTCCACATCACCGGTGTACTCATAATACTCCCAAACATTTTGGATCAGCCACGCGATGGCGGCGGGAGACCAGCCCCAGTTAAACTCCCAGCCGGGGGTGGTGTAGCCGTAGGGGGTGGTCTGGGTGTGGGCCATAAAGCCATTTTCCGGGTTTTCTGCGGTGCTTTCGATCCCCGCGTAGATGTGGGCGGTGATCCGCCCCGGCTCACGCAGAGATTCCACAAAGCGCACCAGAGAATCGCCGCACTCCGCCAGATTGGTGACGTAGGTGGGCCAGTAGTTCCTCTGGAGGTTGACGTTGGTGTGATAGTCTGACGCCCAAGGAGGATTGTGGCGGTTGTTCCAAACGCCTTGGAGGTTGGCGTGCAGAATGGAGTCCTCCCGGGAGCTGGCAATGGTAAGATAGCGGCCATACTGGTAGAGCTTAACCTCCAGCAGCCGCTTCTCCCCTGCGC
>CARXAY010000327.1 GCA_949093475.1 uncultured Oscillospiraceae bacterium | reverse complement strand
GCGATAAGGCCTGCGAGATCTTCGCTGCCGCTGGTGCCATCCAGCCTGTTGCCGGCCAGACCGACAACCTCGAGGGCGACAACAAGATGTTCTATTCTATCTACGATAACGGCGCCGACGCCGCTATGGGCAACTTCGCCGCTTACGACACCACCGGCGGTCTGCCCAGCGTCCGCGAGGCCTTCTTTGACCCCGTGAACGGTCTGGTCGCCGGCACCACCACTGTCGATCAGTGGATCGCGGGCGTGAAGACCGCCAGCGACAGCTTCCGCGCCAACTTGGTCGGCTAATTCAGCCGTAACCTCGTAACGTTCGCTTAGTAGGGCGGCGGTGAGTAGTTCCTACTGCTCACCGCCGCTTTCTTTTTTCAAGAAACTGCCGGAGACTCCGGTGGCCATCTTGAGCCAATTGCAAGAAAGGAGATGAACGGCAGTATGCACAGCAACAAACGACGCAGGGGTTTCCTTTGCCTCTGTCTGATTCCTGCCACAGTTTTGTTCTTTGTTTTTATGATCCTGCCTACCTTTACGGTATTTCGCCTCTCCCTTTTCAAAGCCGCAAACAAATACGATCCCAATGGTGTAGATAAGTTTATTGGCTTGAACAACTTTAAGGCGCTGTTTACCAACGCGACCTTCATTCAGGCGTTGCAGAACACCATCCTTATCATCGTTGTCGTGACCATCATTACCTTCTTCTTTGCCATTGTCTTTGCAGCGATCTTGACCCGTGAGAAGCTGAAGGGACAGAATTTCTTCCGCGTGATCTTCTACATCCCCAATATCCTCTCTATGTCTGTTATTGCCGGTATCTTTTCCGCTATCTATGAGCCGGAGAGCGGCCTGTTGGACAGCTTTTTGGCGTTCTTCAAAGGCGAGCCGGTCATGCACCCTTGGAAATTTGAACTGGCCATCGTCAGCTTGATCGTCGCCATGGTGTGGCAGGCCATCGGTTATTACATGGTCATGTATATGTCCTCCATGTCCGCTGTCTCCCTGAGCCTCTATGAGTCTGCAGGGTTGGACGGCGCAGGCCGTATCAAGCAGTTCTTCCAGATCACCCTGCCCTTGATTTGGACGAACCTCCGCACGACTCTGACCTTCTTCATTATCTCCACCATCAATATGGCGTTCCTGTTTATCCGTGCGTTCTGGGGCACCAACCCCAACCAGACCACAGCCCTGAACTATATGTATACCCAAGCGACGCGGGACAGAGGTTACAGCATGGCGGCCGGTGTGGTCGTGTTCCTCTTCTCCTTCGTGCTGTCTGCGCTGGTGAACAAGGTTACCAAGCGCGACGTGCTGGAAGTGTAAGGAGGTGCGGTGATGAGTAACGCAGTGAAAACTGAGACCTTGACCAAGAAGAAAAAGGGCGAATCCGGTCAGGTGCTTTACAAGGTGTTTATCTACATTGCCCTGATCCTGCTGGCTGTCAGCATCATCGTTCCTGTGGGTTGGGTGTTCTTGGCCTCTTTGAAGCAGAGCTATGAGTTTTCCACGGGCAATCCTTGGGCGCTTCCGGCCAGCTTCTATTTCCAGAACTTTATTGACGCATGGAACACCGCCCGTATGGGCTCTTACAT
>CARXAY010000326.1 GCA_949093475.1 uncultured Oscillospiraceae bacterium | reverse complement strand
GTCTTTGGGGTGCAGAGCGGCTCTACCGTGCTCATCAGCCAGTATTGGGGGCGGCGGGACGAGGACGCCATCAACCGGGTCTTAGGGGTTGGCCTTTATGTGGCGGGGATCTTGAGTACGCTGTTTGCCCTGCTGCTCTGCTTCTGGTCTGAACCGTTCATGGCCCTCTTTTGCAACGACCCGGAGGTAGCTGCCTATGCCGCCCAATACGGGCGCATCGTGGGCTTCTCCTACGCCTTCAACGCCGTGACGCAGGTGTATATCGCCGCCCAGCGCAGCATGGGAAATCCCAAGCTGGGTCTGGGCGTGCTGTCCATTTCCATGTGCGCCAATACCTTTTTGAACTGGGTGCTGATTTTCGGCAATCTGGGCGCGCCGGCGCTGGGGGTGGAGGGCGCGGCCATCGCCACTCTCTGTTCCCGGATCATTGAGTTTGCCGTTACCGTGGCCTACGCCCTTGGCAACAAACGCTTCAAGCTTCGCCTGTCTGCGGTGTTCCGTCCCGGAATGGCGACCCTGCGGCGGTTTGCCAAATACGCCACTCCTGTGGTACTCAACGAGACCCTGTGGGGACTGGGCGCGTCCCTCTATCCCACCATTATGGGCCACATGGAGGGAGCGAAGGAGATCTTGGCGGCCTATGCCGTGGCGGGCAATGTGGAAAAGGTCTGCACCGTGGCGGTGATGGCGGTGGCGGCCACCACGGCCATCATCATCGGCGAGACCGTGGGCGCGGGGGAGACCCAGCGGGCCAGAGAGCTGGGCAAGGTGACCAACACCGTTGCTCTTTTGATGGGGGCGGTGTTCGGCGCGCTGGCCATCGGCCTTGTCCATCTGGTGGTCGCGCCGCTGGTGTACCCTCTGTTCCAACTGTCCCCATCCGCCTCCCGCATTGCCACCATGATGCTCACCGTGACCTTCCTGACCCTGCCCCTTCAGGGCTTCAACACCACCAATGTGGTGGGCGTTCTCCGGGGCGGGGGCGACGTGACCGCCGCCGCGGCCATCGACCTTGCGCCCATGTGGATCGTGGGCGTGCCCATGGCGGCGGTGGTGGGCCTCGTTTGGCGGCTGGACGTGCTGTGGGTGTGCGTGATGCGCTCCGTGGAGCAGTTGGTGCGCGCGGCCTTGGGCGTTTTTCGTCTGCACTCCGGAAAGTGGGTGCGGGATGTGACCCGAAAGGAGCTTTGAGCCATGAAGATCAAGATTCTGATTGAGAACACCGCGCCGGACGGCCTGTGCCGGGAACACGGCCTTTCAGTTTACATAAATTATCACAACGTCCCCATCCTTTTGGACGGGGGAAGCTCTGGTGAGTTCTTGGAAAACGCGGACAAACTTGGAGTTGACATAACCAAAATCAAGCTGGCCGTCCTGTCCCACGGTCACTACGACCACGGGGACGGGCTGGCGGCATTTTTGCGGGAAAACAAGCAGGCGGCGGTGTATTTCCGCCCGGCGGCGCTGGCTGAACACTGGTCGGACAACGGGGGCGAGCGGCACTACATCGGCCTGTCCGGCGAGGTGAAGGAGCTGCTGGCCCAGCGGGGGCGGCAAACGGAGGAGGCGGCCCAAATTTTGCCGGGGGTTTGGCT
>CARXAY010000325.1 GCA_949093475.1 uncultured Oscillospiraceae bacterium | reverse complement strand
CTTCCTCCCGGTTGACCCCGCGGAGCAAGCCGAGCGGTGCGAGGAAATTTTGACCATCGCCGCGCTGGGCTTGAAACAGCGCCTCTCCCACGCCAACGCCAAAACCGCCGTGCTGGGGCTAAGCGGGGGGCTGGACTCCACCTTGGCCGCCCTCATCTGCGCCAAGGCCCTCGATCTGCTGGGCCGCCCCCGCACCGACCTTCTCTGCGTCACCATGCCCTGTTTCGGCACGACGGAGCGCACCCGCTCCAACGCCGAGGTGCTGGCGGAGCGGCTGGGGGCTTCCCTGCGCACCGTCGATATCGGTGCGGCGGTAAAGCAGCACTTTGCCGACATCGGGCAGGACATGGAAAACCACGACGTGACCTTTGAAAACGCGCAGGCGAGAGAGCGCACCCAAGTGTTGATGGACATCGCCAACCAGACCGGGGGTCTGGTGGTGGGGACGGGCGACCTCTCCGAGCTGGCGCTGGGCTGGTGTACCTACAACGGCGACCAGATGAGTATGTACGCGGTGAACGCCTCCATTCCCAAGACGCTGGTGCGCCGGGTGGTGGCCTACGGGGCGGACACCACCAATGATGCGGCCTTGGCGGCCACCCTGCGGGACATTTTAGCCACCCCTGTCTCCCCTGAGCTGCTCCCTGCCAAGGACGGGGAGATCGCCCAGAAAACCGAGGATCTGGTCGGGCCGTATGAGCTGCACGACTTCTTCCTCTATCACATCCTCCGCTGGGCCGAGCCGCCCCGCAAGGTGCTGCGGCTGGCGGAGCGCGCCTTTGCCGGGGAGTATGACCGGGCGACCATCTTGAAGTGGCTGAAAACCTTCTACCGCCGCTTTTTCACCCAGCAGTTCAAGCGCAACGCCGCCCCCGACGGCCCGAAGGTGGGCAGTGTGGCCCTCTCCCCCCGCGGCGACTGGCGGATGCCCTCCGACGCGGTATCCACCCTGTGGCTGGGGGAGCTGGAGGGGTTGGAATGAACGAATTTCTGCAATTATTCCTTGTTTTTGCCCAAGTGGGCGTCTGCACCTTTGGCGGCGGGTACGCCATGCTCCCCATCCTCCAGCGGGAGGTGGTGGAAAAACGGGGCTGGTGCAGCGAGGACGAACTGGCGGACTACTTCGCCATCGGCCAATGCACCCCCGGCGTCATCGCCGTGAACACCGCCACCTTTGTGGGCAGTAAGCGCAAGGGGATTCCCGGCGGGATCGTCGCCACGCTGGGCATGGTGTTCCCCAGCGTGGTCATCATCACCATCATCGCCGCCTTCTTGCAGAATTTTGCCCACATTCCCGCCGTGGGCCACGCCTTCGCCGGAGTGCGGGCTGCTGTGGTGGCCCTCATCGCCTCCAGCGTCCTCAAGCTGGCGAAAACCACCATCAAAAACTGGTGGGGCGGCGTTTTGTTCGCCGTTGTCCTTGCGCTGTCTGTCTTTTCCGAGGCCCTGCGGGGGCTGCTTCCCGCCTTGGCGTTCCTTT
The DNA here is from genome assembly GCA_949093475.1 of uncultured Oscillospiraceae bacterium. Lineage (GTDB taxonomy): Bacteria > Bacillota > Clostridia > Oscillospirales > Oscillospiraceae > MGBC124762. The sequence goes on along the minus strand of CARXAY010000325.1, from coordinate 118 downwards.
TCACCCCCGTGACCTATGTCATTCTGGCGGGGATCGTGGGGCTGGCGGTCAGCGTGGCCCAGACCCGGAAGGGAGGGGCGGCAAAATGATCTATCTGCGCCTTTTCTTCGAGTTTTTT
>CARXAY010000324.1 GCA_949093475.1 uncultured Oscillospiraceae bacterium | reverse complement strand
CTCCACCTCGCCAAACACCCCCTTGCCGTCCACGCAGAAGCGGCGGAGCATATCGGCCAGCAGGGCGCTGCCTGTCCCGGCGTTGCGAAGGTGGGGCAGAACGGCGAAATAGTCCAGCATGACATAGTCATGCTCCGGCCCGGCCGTCCAGTAAAGGGCGTAGGCCATCAGCGCGCCGTCGGCGTCAAAGAGGCCGTAGGACTGGTAGAAGCCCTGCGCGGTCAGGGTCTGCAGGGCCTTCAGGGGTTTCAGCTCCGCTGCGGGGAAGTCCCGCTTCATGTGGTTTTGGTAGAGGTCGGACAGCTCCTCGTCGGTGAGGAGACGAAAGACGGTGTTATCCATGGGCAGTCTCCTCCCCAAAGATCCGCTCCATCAGGATGGCGTCCCGGTGGATCTCGGAATAGTAGTTTTTCCGGCGGCCCACCGCCGTAAAGCCGTTTTTCTCATAGAGGGCGATGGCGGGAGAATTGTCGTCCCGCACCTCCAGACCGATGTAAGCCAGATGCTCCTCGCCGTAGCGGAGGAAGGAGCTTAAAATGGTTTGGGCGATGCCCTTGCGCCGGCAGTCGGGGCGCACGGCGATCTTCTCAAGACAGCCCTCGTCCAAAATGACCCCCAGCACGCCGTAGCCCAGCACGCCGCCGTCCTTGTCCTCGGCGACCACAAGGGAGACGGTGTCGTTATACAGCTCGCTCTCCCAGCTGTCCGCGCTCCACGGACGGGAGAACAGCGCCTTGTCCAGCTCCGCCACCGCCTTGAGGTGGCTCTTGTCCATGGGAACTAACTGATAATCCATTGGTATCATCCTTTCGCGTCGCCCCAGGTCTTGCCCGCGTTGGCGTCGGCAATGAGGGGGACTTTCAGCTCGGCCACGCTTACCATCTCCCGCGCCAGAAGGGCCTTGACCGTCTCGGCTTCCCCTTCGGGACACTCTACGATCAGCTCGTCGTGGACTTGCAGCACCAGCCTGCCTTGGAGGTTTTCCCGCCGGAGGGCGGCGTGGACACGGAGCATGGCCAGCTTCATCAGATCCGCCGCCGTGCCCTGAATGGGCATATTGAGGGCCACCCGTTCCCCGAAGGAACGCAGATTGAAGTTGGACGATTTCAGCTCGGGCAGCCAGCGGCGGCGGCCATAGAGGGTGGAGACATAGCCCTGCTCCCGGGCGTCCTCCACCACCTTGTCCATATAGGCGCGCACGCCGGGGAAGGTGGCGAAGTAGGCGTCCATATACTCCTTGGCCTCAGCCACGGTGACGCCGATATCCTGCGAGAGGGAGAAGGGGGAGATGCCGTAGACGATGCCGAAGTTCACCGCCTTGGCCCGGCGGCGCAGCTCATGGGTGACCTCTTCGGCGGGAAGGTTGAACACTTGGGAGGCGGTGGCGGTGTGGATGTCCTCGCCGCTCAAGAAGGCCGCCTGCATGGCGGGGTCGTCCGCCATGTGGGCCAGCACCCGAAGCTCGATCTGGGAGTAGTCCGCGTCCACCAGCACGTTGCCCGGTTCGGCCACCACCATGTCCCGGAGCTTCGCACCCAGCTCGGTGCGGACGGGGATGTTCTGGAGGTTGGGCTCGGTGGAGGAGAGCCGCCCGGTGGCGGTGACGGTGTTTTGGA
>CARXAY010000323.1 GCA_949093475.1 uncultured Oscillospiraceae bacterium | reverse complement strand
CACCCGGCTCTACCGTGACCCCGAGCTCTACGAGGAGACCGTCTTGGACCTGGAGGGTGTCCGGGACTACTACGGCTGGTCCTTGGCCCCCGCCTATGTTCCCGACGGTCTCACCGGGGGCGGTCACGGCCCCTATGGTTCTCTGTTCCGGGACAGAGCCACCGGGGAGGTCATTGAGGATCAAGCAGGCCGGGGCTTCTGGGTGGACTTTTGGGAGGACGGAAGCCCCAAGTCCGATGACGACATCGTGATTCCCAAAGGTTTTACCATCACGGCCTCCAGGCTGGGCATCCTCCACTGCTGCCTCCTCCCGGTGGACCAGGCGTACACCACCGACTTTTGTGGAACGGCTGTCACCCTGAGCCACGCCTCCCTGCCCTACGGTCCCTTCGACCCGGAGAAAATGGACCCCAGCGGGCTTTATCACCTCCCCGCCGGGTACTACGACATCTATGTGGCGTCCTTCACCCTGGACGGGGTGGAGTACGAAATCCAGGCCGACCGGTTGGAGCTGGAAGAGCTCATCAAGATCACCGCCTCCGCGATCTGCGGTCGCAGCGGTCTACCTGCCTCTTTTACGGTCGGATGACAAAAAGGCCCGGTATCCTCACGGATACCGGGCCTTTCTTACGTGTTTTACACTCAATACCCGTACTTCTTCCGCTTTGCCAGCAAAAATGCGGCGGTGACGCAGAAAGAACACACGTCCGCCACCACCACCGCCAGCCACACGCCGTCCAGCTTCAAAAAGATGGGTAGGATAAGGACGGACAGGCACTGGAACACCAGCCCCCGGAGGAAGGAGATCACCGCCGAGATGAGGCCGTTATTCAGCGCGGTGAAGAAGGACGAGCCGAAAATGTTGATCCCCGCCACCAAGAACATGAAGGAGCAGATATGGAACGCCCGGCGTGTCATTTCCATCAGTTCCGCGTCATAGCCCACGAAGATATGGGCCAGCGGTGAGGCCAGCAGCCACGCCAGCAAGGTCATGGCGACCCCCACCCCTGCCATGAGCCGCAGGCTCTTTTGGAGGATGTTTTGTACCTCGGCGGAATTTTCCGCGCCGTAGTGGTAGCTGATAATGGGGGCAGTACCGATGGTATAGCCGATGAAGATCGCCAAGAAAATGAAGTTGACGTACATCAGCACCCCGTAAGCCGCCACGCCGTCCTCCCCCGCCAGCCGCATGAGCTGGAAGTTAAAGAGCATACTCACCACCGAGCCGGAAATGCTGCTCATCATCTCGGACGCGCCGTTGGTACAGGCTTGAAGCAGAGGTTTGAACTCCATTTTCGTGAAACGCAGACGTAAAATGCTGTCGTTGGGCCGCAGGAAGTAAATGAGGGGCAGCACGCCGCCCACCGTCTGGCTGATGCCCGTTGCCAACGCCGCGCCGGCGATGCCCCAGCGGAAGCCCGCCACAAAGAGGGCGTCCAGCACCATATTGGTCACCCCGGCGCACACCGTCGCCAGCAGGCCCAGATGGGGCTTTTGGGCGGTGGTGAGGAAGGTCTGGAACAGGTTTTGGAGCATGAACATGGTGTTGAAGGCCAAAACGATGCGCCCGTAAAGTACGCAGTCGTCCACCATGTCCGCCGTCGCGCCCAGCGCCAGAG
>CARXAY010000322.1 GCA_949093475.1 uncultured Oscillospiraceae bacterium | reverse complement strand
CCTGGGTGCAGTTGGCCTCGGTGACGGTAGCCTCGCCATAGGTATGCTCGGCCTTGCTGTCCGCTTCTACCGCGTCGCAGCGGTCACAGACGCGCCAATGGCCGTCGCCGTCCTTGCTCCACGTTTCGCTATAATTGTGACCCTGGGGCTCGCCCACGGTCTGGTCCACCTCCAGGCCGCACTTAGTGCAGGTGAACAGCCGCCGCTGGGCGGTGGTGCAGGTGACGCCGATGTTGTCCACCGATCCGTCGTGACCGCTGTGGTCGCACTCGGTCCAACGGGGGTAGATAGTGGAGTCTCTGCTGAATTTGGTGTCCTTCGTGACTTGAGTACCGCCTGTCCGCGTCGTGTACCAGCCCTCCCAGAGGTAGCCGGGTCGCTGCTCCGGCGCAGCCAGTTCATCTTCGGTGAGCTTTCCGCCGGCATTGGCATGGTGAACGACGCCGTCCATCGTGACCTGAGTGTAGCGCAGGGTCAACTCACCCTCATCGTTTTTGTCCATCTGATTTGATAGCATACCAGTCACTTTGAAATACTTGGAAGAAGTTTTCCCTGCCGCCTCAAGCTCCGGCCACCCTTGGGTAAAGGGAACGAAGGTTCTGCCGCTGGGGCTCATGCCGCCGCCGTTCATAACAGCGACCCGATAGGGTGTTGGGGGTTGTTGGAGGGAAGGTCCTACATGGATCAAGGCCTGTTCTTTGTTTGACTGATAGTAGTTTTCCAAATACAGGTTGACAGCACTGTCGATCTCGGGGGAATCCCACAGGTAGAGTGGGTTTTCTTCAATAGCTACGCTGCCCTTTTCCAATTTCCCCGCGTAAAAATGCCAGGTTCCGATCCCAGATTTTGCAAAGTGCGCATCGGCGTAGATCGTCCCACCATACTGGTATAGCACACTGCCGCTATCCATCGCAACGACATAGGCGTTGCCTGTCGTCGCTTCGATCCGTCCTGTTCCCTTGCAGTCGCAGAGGGTAAGGGAGGAACCCACGCTGCAATGAAACACAGCAGTGTCAGTTGCCGTCAACGTATGTCCGTTCAGGCACAGGGACACGTCCCCATAGATGGTGATAGATTTTGCCAGGGTGATATCTTCGGTGAGGATATAGTTCCCCCCGTTCAGGTCGCCCCCGGTTGTGACGATGGGCTGATACTTCACCGCCTCGTCATGGGCGGGACCGCTGTGGGCGCAGGTCTCACTCCCGCCGCATGGCAAATGCCGGTGGGGCTTGTAAAGCTCCACCGTCTGGTTGTTCCCGGTTCCCACGTTGCGGACCTCCACACCGGTCAAGCCGGACACGGGGACAAAGTGGGCGGAATAGTCCGCGCCGGCAGGGGTGGTGATGGTCATGGGTGCGGCCTCGGTGGGAGCTACGGCACTGCAGGTCACCGAATATGTTCCTGTAAGGGTGGGGTCCACCGTGATCTTTCCATTGCTGCCATAGAATTGGATATCGCCGTTTGCGCCCTCGATCTCCGGGCTGCCCGAGAGAGATACACTCCCACCAAACAAGTTAATTCCACAGCCCTTGGGAGCCTGAATGGAACCGCCACTGATCGTTACAGCCTTGTTATTGCCAACAAATATGCCATACGAGCCGTTGTTGGTAAGGATACTTCCACC
>CARXAY010000321.1 GCA_949093475.1 uncultured Oscillospiraceae bacterium | reverse complement strand
CTGGAGAAGATCGCCCGCGCCCACGACGGCCAGACGGTGGCGGTGGCCTCCCACGGCATGGCCATCCGCAACGCGCTGGCGGGGATCATGGGCCTTCCTGTGGAGGAGGGCAAGCAGGTGGCCCACTGCGACAACACCGGGGTGAGCCTTTTGGAGTTTGAGGACGGGAAATGGAACGTGGTCTACCTCAACGACAACACCCACCTCCACGATGACCTCTCTACCTTTGCCAAGCAGAAGTGGTGGAAGGCGGGGTCGGGGCTGTTTGACGACGCCAACCTCTGGTATCGCCCGCTGGACATGGAGGCCCACGGGGATTTCTACTACGACTGCCGCCGGGACGCTTGGGAGGTCATCCACGGCTCGATGGTGAACTTTGACGGCGACGGCTTTTTGCTCCGGGCCAGAGAACAGGCCCGGGAGAGCGAAAAGGCGGTGTGGCAGGTGATGCTGGGGGACGAGCCGGCAGGCGTCCTCCAATTGGACGTTCCCACCGGGGAAAAGGAACACTACGGGCCGATCCCGTTTTTGTACCTGCTGCCCAAGTTCCGCCGTCAGGGGCTGGGGGTGCAGCTTATCGGACAGGCGGTGAGCGTCTTCCGCCACATGGGCTGCGACGCGCTGCGCCTGCGCTGCGCCCCGGACAACGACACGGCCCAGCGGTTCTATGCCCGGTACGGCTTCCACAAGATCGGGGAGGCGGAAGGAACCCGCGTCCCTCTGGATTTATTGGAGAAAGACATTGGATTTGAAGAGCAATAAGGCTTTTTTGCCTGTTTCCAAGGCGGATATGGAGGTCAGAGGATGGGAAAACTATGATTTTCTCATCCTGATGGGGGACGCCTATGTAGATCACCCCACCTTCGGCTCTGCCATCATTGCGCGGGTGCTGGAGCGGGAGGGCTACCGGGTGGCGGTCTGCGCCCAGCCCCGGTGGGACACGCCGGACGACCTGCTGGCCTTTGGAAAACCCCGGCTGGGAGTGATGCTGTCGGGGGGAAACATCGACTCCATGGTGGCCCACTACACCGTGGCCAAGCGGCGGCGGAGCGAGGACGCGTACTCCCCCGGAAAACGCATCGGCCTGCGGCCCGACCAGGCGGTGATCGTCTACGCCAATTTGGCGCGGCGGGCCTTTGGGGATATCCCCGTCATCATCGGTGGACTGGAGGCGTCTTTGCGCCGCTTCGCCCACTATGACTACTGGGAGGACAAAGTGCGCCGCAGCGTTCTGCCCGACAGCGGCGCAGACCTGCTGGTGTACGGCATGGGGGAGCGGGCGACGAGAGAGATCGCCGCGCGGCTGGCCTCCGGCACTCCGGTGAGCGAGATCAAGGACGTGCGCGGCACGGCCTTTTTGACCCGGGACGCGGCGGACTGCGTCTATCCCAAGATCTCCTGCCCCTCCTTTGAGGAGGTGTGTGCCTCCAAGGAGGACTACGCCTGCGCCAACATGATCCAGTATCAGGAGCATGACGCGGTGGTGGGCAAGGCCATCCTCCAGCGGCACGGAGACCGCATTTTGGTGGTCAATCCCCCTGCCGCGCCCCTCAACACCAAAGAACTGGACGAGGTGGCGGAGCTGCCCTACACCAGAGAGCCTCACCCCATGTACGACCCGCTGGGCGGC
>CARXAY010000320.1 GCA_949093475.1 uncultured Oscillospiraceae bacterium | reverse complement strand
CCATGATCGGGCGCTTGCCGTGGTCGCGGTTGCCGCCGGCTCCCACCACGGTGGTTATCTCGCCGTCGTTGCCCACCACCTCGCGGATGGTGTCGAGCACGTTGACAAGCGCGTCGGGGGTGTGGGCGTAGTCGATCAGCACCGTATAATCGGTGGGGGTGGGTACGACCTCCACCCGGCCCTTGACCCCGTGGACTTCCTTCAATGCGGCAGCGCAGGACTCCAGCGGCAGCCCCAGCGCCACGCAGCAGCCCAGCGCCGCCAGCGCGTTGTAGACGGAAAAACCGCCGGGGATGGGTAAGACCACCCGGCACAGCTCGGTATCAGACAGCGCCTCGAACTCCACCCGGTCGGGGAGCAGACGGAGGTTTTTTGCGGTGAGGTCGGCCTCCGACTTGTTTTCCGAGTAGGTGAACATGGGGCAGGCCGCCTCCTTGGCATAGGCCCGCCCGGCTGGATCGTCCAGATTGACCACTCCTACGGCGCACTGGCGGAAGAGGAGGCCCTTGGCGGCCTGATATTCCTCCATGGTGTGGTGGAAGTCCAGATGGTCTTCGGTGAGATTGCTGAACACACCGCAGGCAAAGTGCAGGCCGTGGACGCGGCGCAGAGCCAGCGCGTGGGAGGAGACCTCCATGACCACATGGGTGCAGCCCGCGTCCCGCATTTGGGCAAACAGCTCTTGCAGCTCATAGGACTCCGGGGTGGTACGCTGGGCCTCATAGGCCGTGCTTCCGATGATGTTCTGGTTCGTTCCGATCAGGCCCACCACGGCGTTTTGGGTGCGCTCCAAGATCTCCTTGAGGAGATAAGTGGTGGTGGTCTTTCCGTTCGTGCCGGTGACCCCGATGAGGGTCATTTGGTCGGCGGGATGGCCGAACCAGACGGCTGAGGCCTCCGCCAGCGCGGCGCGGGGGTTGTGGACATGGATGCAGCGGCTGTCGTCCACATCCTCGCCGCACACCACAGCGGCCGCGCCCTTGTCGAAGGCCTCCTGAATAAACAGTCCGCCGTCGGTTTTGAAGCCGGGCATGGCGAAAAAGAGCGCGCCGGGATTCAGCTTGCGGGTGTCCCACGCGATGGAGTCCACGTCCCGATCCGCGAAGCCTTCTGGCAGCCGCAGCAGTTCAGACAGTTTCATGCCCATCCCTCCTATTCCAAATTGCCGCCGAAATTGTTGTTTTCAGCGAAATCGTCGATCTTTTCTACAAAGGTCACTTCCACCACCGTGCCGGGGTCTACCAGCGTGCCGGGGGCGATGGACTGGTTGGCCGCCAGCGTCGCGGAGGTGAAATACTCCGCCGAGCCGGTGCCCCGGAGGTAGAGGTTGAGGTTTGCCAGCGCCTGCTGGGCGTTTCCGGGGGTCATGCCGGACAGGTCGGGCACTTTCACCGCGTCGGTGGGCTTGGTCTCTCCCATGTAGAGAACGATCTGGCTTCTGCCGGGAACGACCGCCCCCGCGGCGGGGATCTGCCCGGTGACCTTGTCCCCGTCGCCCACCAGACGGTAGGTAAAGCCCTTGGCCTTCAAGGCGTTGGCGGCCTGAGATTCGTTGTAGCCAACCACTTGGGGCACGGCGGTGTCCGCGCCGGAAAGCTCCTCGGCGGAGTACTGCTTCTCCACCCCTAAATAGTCCAGAATT
>CARXAY010000319.1 GCA_949093475.1 uncultured Oscillospiraceae bacterium | reverse complement strand
GTTGTGAAGCTCCACATGGTCGAAGGTGTGGATGCCGATCTGGTGGCCGCTGTCCGCCATTTGGCGGATGAGATCCTCGTTGCCCTCGATCTGCTTGCCGATGAGAAAAAAGGTGGCCGGAACGCCCCGCTGATCCAAGCCCTCCAACAGCTTGGAGGTGGTGGAGCGGCGGGGGCCGTCGTCAAAGGTGAGGGCCAACAGCTTGGGCTGCGGCTCGACCAACTCCATGGGGCTGTCCGCCTGCGCCACCTTGAGCGGCTCTTGGGGGCGGAGCAGCAGAACGGCGGCGACGACGAAAACCGCCGCCACGCCGAGCCAAAACCAGTTCCAATGCCGCGCCGCCATGAGGCCACCTCCTGAACGTTGAAGTCACAGGGTAGTGTACCCGGCGGGGAGGGAAAAACACTGGAAGTTTAGGGCAGAGGCTTGGGCTGGCCCACTTGGGAAAGGGGATAAAAATAGTCGTAGTAGGGCATGAGGAAGGAAAAACCGCTGACCAGCCGTTCCACCAAAGCAGGGCCGTCAAAGGTCTCGGTCACGTCGCCGCTTTCGTGGTGGATGGAAAAATTTTTCATGTTGTACCACCCGGCCAGATCGGGGGGCGCGCCGGTTTTCAGACGGGCGTAGCGCTCCCCTTGAAGGGAGAACTCCTGCTGGGCCAGCAGCCGGGCGTTGAGCTTGCCCAGCTTTTGGGGCGCGGTCTCAATGAGGGCGCGGTGGCGGGCCATGGTGGCGGCGGAGGGCATCCAAAAGCCCATGCCGCAGCTCCAGCTCTCCCGGCACAGCTCAAACCAGAAGCAGGGGTAATCCTCCCCCAGCTCCGCCGGGGGCTGGATGGTGAACCAAAGGCTTTCCTTGTAAAAGTTGATGCCCCGGCAGCGGCGGGCGTCCCGGTAGATGCGGGTCACCCGGCAGATCAGATCCTTGTCGGGGTAAAGGCCGGTCAGACGGTCGTAGACCTCGTCCGCCAGAGCCTTCATAGGCCGCTGGAGATGGGTCTTGTAGTCCTCCTTATGGGCCTCGAACCACAGCCGTTCGTTTTGCAGAAAAATGCCGTAGAGAAAGTCGATGGTCGCTTCGGAAAAACCTTCAAAGGACATAGAGTTCACCTCCCGTATTGTTTGGACAGCGCGGCAAAGACGGGGATGGCGCGGGCAATGCGCCGGGTGGGAACGCAGAAGGACAGCCGGGCGTATCCCGGTGCGCCGAAGCCTGAGCCGGGCACAAGAAGGAGATCCAGCGCCTTGGCCTTTTCGCAGAACGCCACGTCGTCCGGCTCTAAGGTGGGCAGGAAATAGTAAAACGTGCCCTGAGGCGGATGGGAGGTGTCGTAGCCTAACTTGCCCAGCTCAGCGGTGAGCAATTCGCGGTTTTGGGCGTAAACGGAGGTGTCGGCGCACAGGCCGTCGCACTCCGCGGCCACCCGCTGAAAGAGGGAGGGGGCGTTCACGTAGCCCAGGGTGCGGCCCGCCCCGGCCACTGCGGCGTAGACCCGTTCGCCGTCGGCTACCTCCGAGCCGACCAGCACATAGCCGATGCGCTCGCCGGGGAGGGAGAGGGATTTGCTGTAAGAATAGCAGACGATGGTGTCGGGGTAAAAGTCCGGCGCCCATGGAGTGGAAACACCGCCGTAGACGATCTCCCGGTAAGGCTCGTCGGAGATCAGGTAGATGGGGGGGCCG
>CARXAY010000318.1 GCA_949093475.1 uncultured Oscillospiraceae bacterium | reverse complement strand
GCCCAGCCTGATGAAGCCCTATTATCTCAACGACGATTGAGCCAAAAAAGAATGGCGGCAAAAGCCGCCATTCTTTTTGCGTTTTCCTTACCCCCGCACCAAGTTCCGGCGGTATTCGGCGTTGATCTCCGCGATCTCTTTCTCCCCGTCAATATAGGGCCGGTAGATCTCGTCCACGCTCCCGCCGCCTAAATTGTCACAGCCGTTGCACGTTCCGCAGCCGCCGCCGCAGGCATTCAGCGCCTGCGCCACAATGCGTTCCCGCTCTTCGCGGGTGGTATCTTTGATCAAAATCGACTTCATTTTTCTCCTCCTTTCGGGCCAATTGCCCAGTCTTATCTTGGGCGGCGGCAAAAATCTTATGCGGCCCTTGCTTTTCCTTGGAGTTTTTTATATAATAGGTGGCAGACTTGTCATAGGAGGCATCCACATGACCAATCAAGAAAAAACCATGGAAAAAATCGTAGCCCTGTGCAAGGGCCGGGGCTTCATCTTTGCCGGGTCGGAGATCTACGGCGGTCTGGCCAACACTTGGGACTACGGCCCGCTGGGCGTGGAGCTGAAAAACAACGTCAAACGGGCTTGGTGGAAGAAATTCGTTCAGGAAAACCCCTATAACGTGGGTCTGGACGCCGCCATTCTGATGAACCCCCAGACTTGGGTGGCCTCCGGCCATCTGGCGGGCTTCTCCGACCCCCTGATGGACTGCCGGGAGTGCCATGAGCGCTTCCGCGCCGATCAGGTCATCGAAAACTGGTGCGCCGAAAACGGCGTCACGCTGGAAAAGCCCATCGACGCCTTTACCCAGCAGGAGATGAAGGACTTTATCGAGACCCACGCCATCCCCTGCCCCACCTGCGGCAAGCACAACTTCACCGACATCCGCCAGTTCAACCTGATGTTCAAGACCTTCCAAGGGGTGACGGAGGACGCGAAAAACACCGTCTATCTTCGTCCGGAGACCGCGCAGGGCATCTTCACCAACTTCGTCAACGTCCAGCGCACCACCCGCAAGAAGCTGCCCTTCGGCATCGCCCAGATCGGCAAGTCCTTCCGCAATGAGATCACCCCCGGCAACTTCATCTTCCGCGTCCGGGAGTTTGAGCAGATGGAGCTGGAGTTCTTCTGCGAGCCGGACACCGATCTGGAGTGGTTCGCCTACTGGCGGGAGTTCTGCCACAAGTGGCTGTTGTCCATCGGCCTGAAGGAGGAAAACCTCCGCCTCCGGGATCACGACCCCGAGGAGCTGTCCTTCTACTCCAAGGCCACCACCGACTTTGAGTTCCTCTTCCCCTTCGGCTGGGGCGAGCTGTGGGGCGTGGCCGACCGCACCAACTACGACCTCACCCGCCATCAGGAGACCTCGGGCAAGGATCTGACCTACTTCGATCAGGAGAAGAACGAACACTATCTCCCCTTCGTCATCGAGCCGTCTCTGGGCGTGGAGCGCACGGTGCTTTCCGTCCTGTGCGACGCCTACGACGAGGAGGTGGTGGACGCGGAAAAGAACGACGTTCGCACCGTTTTGCGCCTCCATCCCGCCCTCGCCCCCTTCAAGTGCGCGGTGCTGCCCCTCAGCAAGAAGCTCTCCGACCCCGCCCGCAAGCTCTTCGAGGAGCTGTCCCGGGACTTCATGGTGGACTTTGACGACGCCGGCTCCATCGGCAAGCGCTACCGCCGTCAGGACGCCGTCGGCACCCCCTACTGTGTGAC
>CARXAY010000317.1 GCA_949093475.1 uncultured Oscillospiraceae bacterium | reverse complement strand
CGCCGTGGGAGAATCAATAGTGACCGGCAGCCAAGCAGGACGCGCCGGTGACTATGGAACCGCGGAGCGTGAGTGCAGTGGATCTTAGCGTAAAACGAGGCGACATCTTCTACGCCGACCTGAGTCCGGTGGTGGGCAGCGAGCAGGGGGGCGTGCGGCCGGTGCTTATCATCCAAAACGACACCGGGAACAAGCACAGCCCCACCGTGATCGCCGCCGCCATCACCTCCCAGACCGGAAAGGCCCGTCTGCCGACCCACATCGATCTCTCAGCCAACACCTACGGGCTGCCCAAGGATTCCGTGGTGCTGTTGGAGCAGATCCGGACGCTGGACAAAAAACGGCTGCGGGAGAAAATGGGCCGTCTGGACGAACCGGTCATGGACAAGGTGGACGCCGCCATCGCCGTCAGCTTCGGCTTACATGGAGATGCCTTGGTCTAAACAGAATATCCGTCCGCAGGGTCAACCGGCCCTGCGGGCGGACGGAAAACAAAGGAGCGGTTACATATGAAAAAGTTTGTTGTCATCGGCGCTGCTGTGGCGGCGCTGGCCATCACGGCGGGGAGCATCACCGTTTTAGCCACACAAGGGGACAAGGACGACCCGCTGGTCACCTTGAGCTATCTCCAAAAGGTGGTCACGCCCGAGCTGGAGAAAAAGGTGGACGAGGCGGTGAAGGCCAACGGCGAGGAGCTGGCCAAGCAGCTGGACATCGCCATCACCAGCTATGAGACCCGGGTGGACGAGAAGCTGGCCCAAGCCGGGGCGGTGTTCCAGAGCAGGGAGTTGGCCACCGGCGGGAGCTATACCACCGAAGTGGGCCGGGAACTGCTGCTGGTGAGCGGCAGCGCCACCGCCGTGGGCACGCTGGTGGACACCACCGCCGGGGGAACGGTGTCCGACGGTGGACGGCTCACGGTGGGCCACCTTTACGTCACCGCCTCGGATCAATCGGGGTTGAAGGCGGCGGGCGCGGTGACCATGATGAGCCGCTGAGCCAATGGACTATTTTCATCTGGAATTGACCCCCGCCCAGCTGGGGCCCATCAGCAATCTGGGCCTTGCCTATGTGGGCGACGGAGTCTATGAGCTGATGGTGCGCTCCTACCTGTGTCTTCAGGGGAAGGCTACCAACAAGGGGCTTCACAAGGCGGCGGTGCGGTACGTCTCCGCCCCCGCCCAAGCTGCGGCGGTGAAGGTGCTTCTGCCCCTTTTGAGCGAGGCGGAACACGACGTGTTCCGCCGGGGGCGCAACGCCAGCCCCCACACCATCCCTCAACACGCCAGCCGGGAGGAATACGCCGCAGCCACCGCTCTGGAGGCGCTGTTCGGTTGGCTCTATCTGAACGGGAAGACGGCGCGGCTCAACGAGCTGTTCGGCGTGATCATGGAGGAGACACAATGGCCTTAGATGCGCTTTGTCTGGCGGCGGCGGCTTACGAGCTGCGCGCCGCCCTTTTGGACGCCCGGGTGGACAAGGTCTACCAGCCCGGACGCAACGAGGTGGTGCTGGCGATGCACACCTACGGCGGCAATGAAAAACTGCTGCTGTGTGCCGAGCCGGGGTTTGCCCGCGCCCAGCTCACCGACCTGAGCCGGGAAAATCCCGCCACGCCGCCGGTGTTTTGTATGCTGCTCAGAAAGCACCTCACCGGCGGCCGGCTGACGGCCATCGTCCAGCCCAAGGGGGAGCGCATTTTGCGCTTCTCCTTCGAC
>CARXAY010000316.1 GCA_949093475.1 uncultured Oscillospiraceae bacterium | reverse complement strand
GCCCAAAGACCGCACCGTGGAATGCGCCCTCCCAAAGCCCGACCGCCACCGCCGTCAGGGGCAGCAGCACGGGGATCACGCCGAAAAGGGGCAGACGGTTGAGGAACAGCGTCTCCGCCATCCACACCGCCGCCACCCCAAGGGCGTATATGAGCCATTTTACTACATCAGATCGGCGCATGGGCAAACTTCACTCCACAATGTCAAAGGATTTGATGACAAATACCTGCTTCAAGGCGTCAAGGTCGGTTTTGGGAACGACGATGGCATACCGGGTCATACCGGAGGGGTCGTTTTGCACCGACTCCACCGTGCCCACCACGATGCCGGAGGGATAGACGCCGCCCTTGCCGGAGGTGACCACCTCGTCCCCGGCCAGCAGCTCGGTGTTTTCGGGGAGATAGGAGAGCTTGAGACGGCCCTGCTCCATGAGGGAGAAATCCCCCTCCAAAATGGCGGCGGCGTCGGTGCGGGCCACCATGCCGCCCATATCCAAGTTGGTATCCACCAGCGTGGTCACCGTGGCCCAGTTGAGCCCCGTGTCCGAGACCACGCCCACCAGATTGCCGTAAGCGTCGATGACGCACTGGTTGACCTCCACCCCGTGCTGGGTACCCTTGGAGATGGTGAAAGAGGACTCCCAGTTGGAGAGGGCGTGGGCGGTGATATAGGCGGATTCAAAGTCGGTGAGATCCCGGCGCTTTTCCCGCAGGCCCAGCAGGGCGCGGAGGTTCTTGTTCTCCTCAATGGCCTGCTGGCCCTCCCGGGCGTTGGCCTCCATGTTCGCCAGTTCCTGACGTAGGCGTTCCACCTCCTCCTCCAACTGGTCGGCCTGATACCGCCGCTGGCTTGACCGCTCAAACCAGTCGGCGATCCCCGCCCCGGCGTTCCGGAAGGGGGTGGTCACAGCGCCCACCAAGTTGGCGATGGGGTCGCTGCAGGTGAAAAACAGGGACACCACCAGCGTCAGCGCCGCCAGCAGCAGGGCGATGAGGGCCACAAGTCCGCCGCTGCTCTGAAAGAACTTTTTCATTTCAGGCCATCACCTCCACGCCGAAGGACTGTAAGACCTTGCCCAAGCGGCAGATGGGCAGGCCCATGACGTTGAAATAATCCCCTTGGATGCCCTCCACGAACATCCCGCCAAACCCCTGAATACCGTAAGCCCCCGCCTTGTCCATGGGCTCGCCGGTGGCGACGTAGGCTTGGATCTCCGCTGCGGTCATGGGGCGGAAGGTGACGGCGGTACATTCTACGCAGGTCTCCGTCCGGCCGCCCCCTTGGAGGGTCAGGCCGGTGTAGACCTGATGGGTCTTGCCCTGAAGGCGGGCGAGCATCTGGACGGCCTCCTCCCGGCTGTGGGGCTTGCCCATGACCTCGCCGTCCAAAGCCACGATGGTGTCGGCGGCGATGACCAGCGCGTCCGGCCCGGTCTCCGCCGCCACGGCCTCCGCCTTGCGGCGGGAGATAAGGGAGACCTGCTCCGCGGGAGGGAGGGTCTTGTCCACGGTCTCGTCCGCGTCGGAGACCAAAACGCGGAAGGAGAGGCCCATCTGGGTCAAAAGCTCCCTGCGGCGGGGAGAGCCGCTGGCAAGAATAATGTCCATGGCCGTCACCTCAACGCCCCGTCGAGCCGAAGCCGCCCGCGCCCCGTTGGGTCTCGGGAAGGGTCGCGGCCTCGACGAGGGTGGGCTGGGCGCAGGGGACGATGACCAGCTGGGCAATGCGCTCCCC
>CARXAY010000315.1 GCA_949093475.1 uncultured Oscillospiraceae bacterium | reverse complement strand
GTTGAGCAGGGTCACCGAGGCGGTATCCGGCAGGGAGAGGGAGGGGGAGAGGGTCAGCGTGCCCAGCTCCAGCGTGCCGCTTTTATTGAGAGGGGACTGGCCGGTGAGGTAGACGGTCACCAAGGTCGAACCGTCGGTGACGGAGCGGGTGCAGGGAGGCGCATAGGCTGTGGCGGAGGCGGGGGTAAAGGAGGCGGAGGTACACTCGCCCGCCAAGGTCAGCTCCAACTGAACGCCGTAGATGCTGTCCTGCCCCAGATCTTGGAGCTTGAGGCGGAGGGACGAGCCGCTCTGGGTGTAGGTCAGTTTGGGCGCGGCGGCCGCCCCGGCAGGGAGGGCCAGCGCGCACACCAGCGCGAGCGCCAGCGTCAGGGCGGTCAAACGGCGGTGTCTGGTCATGTTCATGGCCTCCTTTTCACTTTACGAGGTCTACTTGGGGCAGGTCGTCGCCGCCGGGGGAGTAGATCCAGAGGGTCTGGGCGGTGAGCCGCTTGGAGGACGCGTCATTGGGGTCGTCGGTGCGGTACAGCTCCAGACGGATCTGGCTGGGCAGCAGGTGGGTGGCGTCGCAGGCGGTGGACGTTCCCTGAAGCTCTGCCTCCGCCTGTACGTCGGGCACAAAGAGGAACAGCCCGTCGGAGAGGTCGCTCACCGGGCCGTCCTCCGGGACGGCGGCAAACAGGAGGGCGTAGCCTGCCAGAGGACGCTCCACCACGTCCAGCTCGGTGAGGTCGCCGTCCTCGGTGGTGGCCGTGCCGGTGAAGCGGCCCACCACATTGACGGTGTTATACACCGGGTCGCCCCGGTAATTGCCCACGATCACCAGCGTTCCGGCGGGGATGGTCTCCGTGCCGTCCAGCGTGTCGTAGGTGTAGTCGGCGGAGAGGAGGCCCATGGTCGCCCCGTTCAGGAAGGACACATCGTCGCCGGGATAGCTGATGAAGCGGAGGCTCGCCGGGTCGGAGACGCCCTCCACAGTAATGGTCTTGGCGTCATAGGTGCCGATGCGGGTGTCGTCGGCCGCTACGCCCGGGAGCTTGAAGTAGGCGAGGAAGGCGTCGGGGTCGTCCACGGCCTGATTGTGGTCGGCGTCCAGCGCGGTGGTGAGGGCGGAGGTGGTCTTGCCCTCACCGTCGGTGACGGTGACGCTCACCGCTGCAACCGAGGGGTCAAAGCGCAGGAGCTTGAGGCCGGAAACGGCGGTCTCCTCCTTGAAGGTGACCACCAGCTTGCCGTTTTCACTCTTGACGGAGTAGGCGCTTACGTCCACCGTCTTGTCATAGGCGATGCGGATCTCCCCTGCGTCAGCGGCGGCGGTGCAGTTGCCCAAAATGTCGTAGGCCACGACCTCATAGTGGAAGGCGCGGTGGTTGGCAGAGCCGATCACGTCCACATATTCCGTCTGGGCGGCGTCCACAAAGGCGATGGATTGGCCGTTGCGGCGAATCTCAAAGCCTTGAAGCTCACCCTGAATGGCGGAGGGATCAATGGAGAGGGAGACGGTGTTGTCGGCGGTTTTGGAGGCCCGGGCGGAGAGCGTCCCGACGGCGCCGGAAGCGCCCGCCAGCCGCGCCCGGCGGCTCTGGTCGCTCAAATACCACACGGCGCGGGATTCCACGGGATAGGTGGCCAGCTTGGCCTTGGTTTCTGCGCTGAGCGTCATGCCCCAGCGGGTGAAGAACTCGGTGAGGGCGGCGTTGGCCACGGCGGAAGCGGTGAGGGCCACCTTGTCGTCATAG
>CARXAY010000314.1 GCA_949093475.1 uncultured Oscillospiraceae bacterium | reverse complement strand
CCACCGCCACCAGCTGGCACAGCTCGGCGCGGGTCAGGGGGTCGGCGGGGTGGAACAGCCCGTCCTCCTTCCCCGCCACCAGATCGTAGGTGTAGAGCGCGTCGTAAATGCTCCCGTCGCACACCGTGCCGTCCTCGCCGTCGGGAAAGACCCAGTGTCCATCCTTGAGGCCGAATTCGGCGTAGATGTCCGCCATGTCTATAAAGCTCCCGCCCCGCGCCATGGTGGTATAGCGGGGCAGGGCGTCCAAAAGTGCCTTCAGCGCGGCGCGGCCCTCCTCGCTTTCCTTTCGCCCCGCCAGCTCCACAGTGTACCACGTTCCGTTCAGGGCAAACAGCAGAGGGTCTTCCGCCTCGGTCTTGCTCCACGTGGGGGCAAGCTGCTTCACCATCTCCAGCGCCAAGTCGGAGGACACGTTGAGGTCGGGGATCACGCCCAGAGAGTCATTGGTGTTGCCGTAGGGGGCAAAAAACCGCGCCGTGGTCAGCTTGACCCCGTCCCCTTCGGTGAAATACTCCGGGTACTGCTCGTCCCAGAGGATATCTTGGGCGATCCCCTTGCCGAAGGTACGCTCCCCCACCACCATCGCGCGGCCGTAGTCCCGCAGGGCCGCCGTCAGCGCCTCGGAGGCGGAGGCGGAGTTCTCATCCGTCAGGATCACCACCGGCTTGTCGGTGACCGCCTCCTGATCCAGCCCGTAGGCGGCATACTCCCCGCTTTTGTCCCGCATGACGATGTACGCCCCAGACCCGGCAAAGAGGCTTCCCACCCCGCTCACCGCGTCCACCGTGCCGCCGGGGTTGCTCCGCAGGTCGATGACCCACACGTTGGCTTCGCTGTCCATTTGGGCGATGAGATCGCGGAAGTGCCCCGCCGTGTCGCTGCCAAATTCGTCGCAGCGTATGTAGCCCAGACCGCCCTCCAAAAGCTGCCCTCTGGTGGCGGCCATCACCACCATCCGGCGGACGACGGTGACCGTCCTGCGGCGGCTGTCCCGGCGGTAGGTCAGGGTCACGGAGGTGTTCTCCTCCCCACGAATGAGGGCGGCCGCTTCCTCTAAGGTCTTGCCCGCCAGAGAGACGCCGTCCACGCTCACCAGCACGTCTCCGGCCTCCAGCCCGGCCTCTGCCGCCGGGCCGCCCTCCTCGGCGTGTACCACTTCGATGCCGTTCTCTCCAAGCTGTACGCTCACGCCGATACCCACCACCCGCTCGTCCACGTCGGTGTTCAGGTAAAGCTCCAGCAGTTCTTTGGGCAGATATTCGCTATAAGGATCGCCCAGCGCGGCCACGGTGGCCTCCACGGTGTCCTGCTCCAGCGCGGCGGGAGGAACGTCGTCCACATAGCGTTCCTCCAGCAGAGCGCGCATCTGCTCCACCGTAATGGCCTGCGCGGGCAGCACGTTCAAACACAGGGCGAGACACACCGCAAGGCCGGTCAAGCCCGCCCGGCTTCGTTTGCTCCACAGCTTCATGCAAAAACCTCCTTGTCCGCCGGTCTGCTTCCTATTGCGGCCGCTCCGCCTTGATGGCGCTCAAGAGGGCGGGGATCATCTGCTTTTTACGGCTCATCACCCCCGGCAGCGTGGCCAGACCGTTTTTTGCCTCCACGCCGAAGGCCCGCTCCACCAGCTCCGCCGCGCCGTCCCCCGCCATCATCAGCTCGGTGGTGGAGGTGGGCACGTCGGTGAACATATAGAAGATGAAATCCACCCCCTGCTTCCTGAGGGCGGTGTCCAGATA
>CARXAY010000313.1 GCA_949093475.1 uncultured Oscillospiraceae bacterium | reverse complement strand
GACCCTGGAGGACACGCAGATTCCCCTGACCACCCTCACCGCTTTGGAGATGGATGACCATTTTGCCTATCTCATCGGCTTCCCCGACGGCACCGTGCGGCCCCAAGCGGAGATCACCCGCTCCGAGGTAGCGGCCATCTTCTTCCGGCTGATGGCGGAGGACTTCCGCCAGGCCAACTGGGCCACGGAGAACGCCTTTTTTGACACGGACGGCACAGAGTGGTACAACAATGCCCTATCCACCTGCGTCCAAGCGGGCTTGATCCACGGGTGTCCGGATGGCGGTTTCTATGGACAGCGAAGTATTACCCGCGCCGAATTCGCTGCCATCGCCGAGCGCTTTGACAGCGAGGAATACCAAGGCCCCAGCCTCTTTTCCGACACCGCCGGCCACTGGGCCCAGGCGGAGATCGACCGGGCGGCTCAGCAAGGCTGGGTCCATGGCTACCCGGACGGGACCTTCCGCCCCGACGCGCCCATCACCCGTGCGGAGGTGGCGGCGCTGGTCAATCGGATGCTCCGCCGTACCCCCGTGGCGGACGGACTGCAGGAGGACATGACCCGCTGGCCCGATGCCCCCGAAGATGCATGGTACTACATGGACATCCAGGAGGCTACCAACAGTCACACCTATGACCGGGATGCCGAGGCCGGCGCCGAGCGCTGGACCGGTCTGACAGAAAACCGGGACTGGGCCGCGCTGGAACGGATTAAGCCGAGCCTTTGAAACGCATATCACGCGTCTGTCACCATCTCTCTCGTAATGCTGCCTGCAGCGGCCCGCCGTCCCATTCCATCTGTATGAGCATATTTAAGCAAACGGCAAGGACGCGCCCTCAAGGGCTACGACGAGGCCGCCTTCGTCCGGGGGGACTTCGGCCTCCAGCGGCAATTCCGGCTCGCCGACAGCAATGGACAGAGCCTGAATCTGGGCATGATCAAGCACGTCTTTCCCCATCTACCAGACTCTGGGCAAATTCGGGGACAACGCAAACTTCGTGGCCTACCTCTCCGACGTGCCCGGCACGGAAGTCCCGACCGAGACCTGGGTTATGGACGCTGTGACCTAGGCAGTGGAGCAGGGTATTCTCCAAGGCAGGGGCGGTGGTGTTCGTGACCCCGCTGGGCAGACCACAAGAGCCGAAGCTGCTGCTATGCTGGCACGGTATTTGAAGGACGGAAAGTAAGTGTAGCCCGTCAGAAATTGCACGCAAATCAATGAAAAAGGCCGGGAGTGGATTTTGAATCCGCTCCCGGCCTTGCTTTATGCTCAGTCCTTGTTCAGTTCCTCCCGCAGCTCCTCAATGAGCGCGGCCCGTTTCGCCGCTCCCTTGCTGGTCTCCGGTAACAGGATGGTGTTGTTCCGCTTGGCCGCCACTTTTCCCACATAGGCGTAGATGGCTTTCGTCTAATGCCCCTTATGCTTTTCCTTCCGCTTCTCTTGCCGCAAGGAAAATTTTCGTTCTGACTCAAACTCTTTTCGTTCTTGCCGGCGGTGCTTTTTCTCCTCTTTTTGCGCTTCCCGCTGAGCCTGCAACGCTTGCTGCGCCTTTGTCCCGGCTGCCGTTGACCGCTCCAGCTCCCGCCGGATCTCCCGTTGCCTCCGTTTTGGGTTGACGGCCCAAGCCGGTAAGCTGCCGGCCGCCACCGCCGGACTGAAGCGCAGCTCCCGCCAGTGAGCCAGCAGAAATTCGTAGACCTCGCTGTCCCGCGGCTCTGCGCCAAAGGTGATCTTGCAGACGTTCAGTCTGCCGC
>CARXAY010000312.1 GCA_949093475.1 uncultured Oscillospiraceae bacterium | reverse complement strand
CTTATTATGAATCCATGTTTTCCTATTACTACGGCATGGAGCTGAATTTTGACGAGGCCATCGACAGCGACGGCACGACCTGGGGCGAGCAGCTCAAGGAGATCGCCTATCAAAACGCCGTACTCATCGCTGTGACCCCGGAGGTGGCCGCCCAGTACGGCGTGGCGCTGACCGAGGAGGAGCTGGCTGAGCTGGCCGCCCAGCGGGAGAACAACATCACCGCCGCCGGCGGGGCGGAGACCTACGCCTACCGCCTTCAGGGCATGGGCATCAACGACAAGACGGCCTTCCGTCTGGACGAGATGGCCTCCCTCTTCACCAAACTCCAAGAGGAGTATGTGGAAAAGGCCCTCACCGAAGGAGACCCCGACGCCCTCACCCGCGAGGACATCCAAGCCTATTTAGAGGACGCAGGCATTCTGAAGGCCAAGCATATCCTGCTTTTGACCAAAGACCCGGACACCGGCGTGGAATATGACGAGGAGACAAAGGCCGCCCAAAAGGCCAAGGCGGAGACCATTCTGGCCCAGCTTCGGAAGAATCCCGCCCTTTTTGACGAGCTGATGAACGAAAACTCCGAGGACAGCGGCCTGAAGGACTTCCCCGACGGCTACCTCTTTGAGCCGGGGCAGATGGTGAGCGAGTTTGAGGACGCTACCAAGGCCCTGAAGGTGGGGGAGATCTCGGACATTGTGGAGAGCACCTTCGGTTATCACATCATTCTGCGCTGCGACGCCGACGGCGAGGAGGCCAGAGAGGGCTGCGCGGAGTGGAAGTTCAACCAGATGATGAGCGAGCGGGTGGACAACGCGGCGGTGGAGCTGACCGCAGAGTATGACAAGCTGACCACCAAGGCGTATTACGAGGGATTGAGCCAGTTCCAGAGTACCCTGACTGAGCCGACGGTGGAGGATCAGTCGGGCGCGGCGCTGGAATCGCAAGAACCTACCCAGACCCCCGTGCCCAGCGGGGAATAAGAGCAGACAAGGAGGCGACGCCCCCATGACGAATCTTTTGCAACCCCTGCCCATGGCCCGGATGGTGGAACACGTGGCCCGGGAGCTGGAGATGACCTCCACGGTCTTTTCCGTTTCCCCCGGTTATCGCGGCGGCGCGGCGGCGGTGAAGCTGCCCTTCGGGCGGCTGGATCTGCCGCTGGGCACTGCCCCCGGCCCCCACGGCCTGCTGGCCCAAAATTTGGTGTGCGCCTATGTGGCGGGCGCGCGGCTGCTGTCCCTTGCCCCACTGGAGGGCGCGGCGGCGGAGCTGGAGGTGGACAGCGGCGGCATTTGCCGCCGAAGGGAGCGCCTCGGCGCGCTGAGTATCCGTCAGGCCGCCGCCGAAGCCATCAAGGGCAGCATCCTCATCCAGATGCTCTGCCGGGAGCTGGGCTTGGGCGACCCCGCCGGGGTGTGCCTGACCATGGCTTTGCCCGGCGAGCGGGCGTTTTTGGAGCGCAGCGACGTTCAGGCGTATTTGGACACTTTGCAAAACGCCGCCGAGACCGATCTATGGAAGAACTGCCTCGCCGCCGCAAAAGGGGCGGTGAGCCGCTTTACCAACCTCCAGCGGGAGGAGGCGGACGAGCTGGACACCTGCGTTTCCAACGTGGCGCGGGTGACGTTGCCCCCGGACGGCGACCTTTCCGGCGCGGAGCTTCTGCTGGAGCGGGGGCTTCATGTGCTGGTGCGCCTTGACCTGACGTGGGCCGGGCGGGTGAACGCGCTGGCCGGACGGCTGGCGGCGCTGGCGGAAACCGCCGCCGCCAAGGGGGTCTCC
>CARXAY010000311.1 GCA_949093475.1 uncultured Oscillospiraceae bacterium | reverse complement strand
ATGTGGGGCAGGGGCAGAGCGTGCTGCTCGCCTCGGACGGGGAGACCGCGCTGGTGGACTGCGGCGGAAACCGCGCCGACGACGCGGGGGACATTGCCGCCGACCACTTGCTGAACGCGGGGGAGAGGCGGCTGGACAAGCTCATTCTCACCCACTACCACGACGACCATACAAACGGCCTTGCCGCCCTCTTTGACCGGCTGGACATCGGGGAGGTGATCCTGCCCTTGGTGGAGGAGGATCTGGACTGCCAGAGCTGGATCTTGGCCTTGGCGGCGGAGGAGCAGGCCGCAGTCACTTGGATCTCCGCCGACCAGACCGCCTCTCTGGGGGAAGCCCAGCTTCAGATCTTTGCCCCTTTGGGCAAGGGGGAGGCCAACGAGGCGGGACTGTCCGTGCTGGCCACCGCCGGGGATTTCGACGTACTCATCACCGGGGACATGGGCAGCACGGTGGAAAAGCGGCTGGTGAAATATCACGACCTGCCCCGCTGTGAGGTGCTGGTGGCCGGGCATCACGGCGCGGCGGACTCCAGCGGCGAAACCCTTTTGAACGCCGTCCGCCCCCAAAGCGTCCTCATTTCCGTGGGCTGCAACCGCTACGGCCACCCTGCGCCGGAGACCTTGGCGCGGCTCATGGAAGCGGAGGCGGATATTTACCGCACCGATCTGAACGGCACGATCACCGTGACCGCCCCATCCGGCGGGAAAGGAGAGTGACCCCATGGCGAGACCCAAGCAAAAAAGCGACGGCTCTTTCGAGCGGTTCAAGGCGGAGCTGAAGGAGAAAAAGCTCCGCCGGCTCTATGTACTCCACGGGGAGGAGGTCTACCTGAGGCAGTATTATCTGGGCCGCCTGCGGGAGCAGCTCATTCCCCCCGGTCTGGAGGCGTTCAACGACAAGCTGCTGGAGGGAAAGGAGGTCACGGCCCGGGACATTATTGCCGCCGCGGACTGCTTCCCCATGATGAGCGAGCATACCTTGGTGGTGGTGCGGGATTACGACCTTTTTAAGGCCAGTGAGGCCGACCGCACCGCCCTGATGGACTATTTTGCCGACCTGCCGGAATATCTTTGTCTGGTGTTCCTCTACGACCTTGTCCCCTACAAGCCCGACGCCCGCACCAAGCTGGCCGGCGCGCTGAAGGAGCATGGGCTGGTGGTGGATTTTCCCCGTCAGGAGCAGGAGCATTTGGTGGATTGGATCGTTCGCCGCTTCAAGGCGGCGGGGAAAAGCGTGGATTCCGAGCTGGCCAAGCACCTTATTTTCCTGTGCGGCGATTTGATGCAGAGCCTGATCCCGGAGATCGGCAAGATCGCCGCCTACGCCAAGGGCCAGCGCATCACCAAGGCGGACATCGACGCGGTGGCCACCCTCCAGCTGGACGCGGTGGTGTTTCAACTCAGCGACGCGCTGGGGGCGAAGCAGTATGACAAGGCCCTGAGCATTTTGGCAGACCTTCTCCATATGCAAGAGCCGGTTCAGGTCATCACCGCCGCCTTGGGCAAATACTTCCGCCAGCTCTACGCCGCGCGGGTGGCGCTGGAGGGGCGGCGCAACGCCGACGACGTGGCCGGGGTGTGGAAGCTCCATCCCTTTGTGGCGTCCAAGCTCATGGACGCCGCCCGCCGGGTGGACGGGGCGTGGTGCCGCCGTGCCCTGCGGCAGGCCGCCGAGACGGACATGGCCCTCAAGACCACCGGGGTCGATCCGGAGCAGGCGTTGACCGGGCTGGTGCTTTCCCTCGCCTATGGATAAGCTGCGTGTGCGGGAGGTGGTCTTGGTG
>CARXAY010000310.1 GCA_949093475.1 uncultured Oscillospiraceae bacterium | reverse complement strand
GGGGGCGATCCTCCTGTACGGACGGCACAAGAAGGAATTGTCCGGCGGCGAGGGGCAGACCACCAACAACCGCATGGAGCTTTCCGGGGTGATTGCCGCGCTGGAGCAGCTCAAAGAGCCGTGCGTGGTGGAGCTTTACTCGGACAGCAAGTACGTCATCGACGCGCTGGAAAAGGGCTGGGCCAAGGCGTGGCAGGCCAAGGGCTGGCGCAAGGCGGACAAAAAGCCCGCGCTGAACCCCGACCTCTGGGAGCGGCTCTTGGCGTTGTGCGACACCCACACCGTGCGCTGCCACTGGGTCAAGGGCCACGCGGAGAACGAGTTCAACAACCGCTGCGATGAGCTGGCGGTGATGGAGAGCATGAAGTTTAAGGAATAAGGGATCTTTGGCCCCTTTGGAAAGGGGCTGTCAGCCGAAGGCTGACTGGGGATTGCGGCCTTTTGCGGCACTGGACAATCCCCCGTCAGACGCTTCGCGTCTGCCACCCCCTTTCAAAAGGGGGCTTTTAAGGGCGCATTGTCGTCGCGTCGCCCCCCTTTCAAAAGGGGGCGCAAGGGCAGACAACGAGAAAAGTGGAAGAACGATCTAAAGGAGGCGGCTTTGATGTCCGACATGAAGGAAGAATTTATCCAGATCTACCGGGAGAACATCACCCGCGAGGGGGCGGACGCCCTGCTGGACTATTTGGAAAACAAATCCGACTTCTTTAAGTCCCCCGCCTCCGCCCGCTTCCACGGCTCTTATGCCGGTGGGCTGTGCGAACACAGCGTCAACGTCTACGACTGCCTGACCGACTACCTGCAGCGCGCCCGGGTGGAGGAGCTGTACGGCTTGGAGTACACCCCGGAGACGGTAGCCATCGTCGCGTTGCTCCACGACCTCTGCAAGATCGGCTGCTATAAGCCGGGGACGCGCAACGTGAAAAACGAGGCCACCGGCCAGTGGGAGAAAGTCCCCACCTTCAACTTCGATGACCCCCTGCCCTACGGCCACGGGGAGAAGTCGGTGTACATCATCTCCGGCTTTATGCGTCTCACCCGGGAGGAGGCCATGGCCATCCGCTGGCATATGGGCTTTTCCGGCGCGGAGGACAAAAATCTGGTGGGCCGCGCGCTGGAGAAATACCCGCTGGCCTTTGCCCTCAGCGTGGCGGACATGGAGGCTA
This sequence comes from uncultured Oscillospiraceae bacterium, assembly GCA_949093475.1. Lineage (GTDB taxonomy): Bacteria > Bacillota > Clostridia > Oscillospirales > Oscillospiraceae > MGBC124762. The sequence goes on along the minus strand of CARXAY010000310.1, from coordinate 621 downwards.
CCTACTTTTTGGAGAAGGAGGAAGATTGACTTGCCCCGGAAGGAAAATGATTTAGGAAACGCCCCTGTAAAGGGGCTTTTGCTTCGTCTGGCCCTGCCGGCCATCGCCGCCCAGCTGGTCAACGCCCTTTACAACATGGTTGACCGGATGTATATCGGCCACATGGCCGCAGACGGCGATCTGGCTCTGACGGGACTGGGTCTTACCTTCCCCATTATCATGTTCATCTCCGCCCTGTCCGCGCTGGTGGGCATGGGGGGCGGCTCTCGCGCCGCCATCATTATGGGCGAGGGGGATAAGGACAAGGCCGAGAGCATTTTGGGTAGCTGCGTGGCGCTGCTTCTGGTCATGTCGGTGGCGGCGACGGCGGTGTTTCAGATCTTCCGCGACCCCCTCTTGAACCTGTTTGGCGCAAGCGGCCAGACCCTCCCCTATGCCAGCGCGTATCTGCGGATCTACCTCTGGGGCACGGTGAGCGTTCAGGCCGCCTTGGGCCTCAACAACTTCATCACCACCCAAGGCTTTTCCACCCGCGCCATGTCTACGGTGGTGCTGGGGGCGGCGGTGAACATTGTCCTCGACCCCGTTTTCATTTACGGCTTTCACATGGGGGTTCAGGGG
>CARXAY010000309.1 GCA_949093475.1 uncultured Oscillospiraceae bacterium | reverse complement strand
CGATCCAGTTGATGTCCCACCTGGGACCGAAGTCGGTGCCCGGACGCACCGGGGGCGGGAAATCCGGGTCCTGGAGCGCCCCGGCCTCGGGCCGGGCCAGGGCGGCCAGAAGCACCCATTTGGCCGGGGAGGTACAGTCCAGCAGGGCCTGTGGCTCCACCGGACTGCCCGTCTGGGGGCGGAGCCTTTCCACCGCGTCCATGCCCCTTGTGAGGGCGCAGGTCATAATGAGCTTTTCCTTGGCGCGGGTCAACGCCACGTACAAACGCCGCAGCTCCTCCCCCCGCAGCTCCTCCTCTAACTTTTCCGCCACCGCCCCGCGGGCCAGCGTCGGGTAGCGGATCATCCGCCCGGTGTCCAGCCCCTTCGGCCCAAGGCCCAGCGTGCGGTGAAAGAGCATATTCGCCTTGGTGTCCATGTGGTTGAGGCCCTTGCCCAGCCCGGCGACCACCACCACGGGGTATTCCAGCCCCTTGGAGCGGTGGATGCTCAGGATCTGCACCCCTTCTCCGCCGCCGGAGGGGGTGACCAGCGCCTTATCTCCCATCTCCCGCCGCCGGCGCAGGTGGTTCAAAAAGCCGAACAGCCCCTTGTGGCCGTTGCTTTCAAACCGGCGCGCCCAGCCGTAGAGGGACAGCAGCCCCTCCCGCCGGCCCTCCGGGTAGAGGGAGAGCAAGCCCTTGCGGCTGTAGATATCCCACAGCAGCTCGTAGCTCTTTTTGTCCCGGCTCAATTGGCGCAAGTCCTCCAGATCCGCCAAAAAGGCGGCGCAGGCCGGGTCGGACTCCTGCTGCAGCGCGTCATAATAGCACCCGTCCCCCTTGCGCTCCTTCAGCCGCGCCAGACGGTCGGGGGTCACGCCGTACAGGGGGGAGCGCAGCACCCCGATGAGGGGCACGTCCTGACGGGGGTTGTCGATGACCTCCAAATAGGAGAGGGCCACCGCCACCTCAGGGGATTCCAAAAAGTCCTCCCCCACCTCTCCGGCCCACGGCAGGCCCACCTCGTAGAGGGCGCGCTTGTAGCGGCTCAGCAGCCTTCCGGGGGCGCGGAGGAGGATGGCCATGTCGCCGGGGCGCACCCGCCGCGTCCCCCCGCGGCCGTCGTCCACTTGGAAGCCTGTCTCTATCAGTTCCGCCAGCCGCCGCGCCACAAAGCGCGGCTCGGCCATGCTGTCGTCCTCGTCCTCCTCCGCCTCCCCTTTGGGGTTGGCGATGAGGTGCAGCTCTGCGGCGCAGTCGTCCCGGGGTGGCTTTTCGCCCCCCGGACGCAGGGCCTCCGCCGGGCCGTAGTCCAGCTCGCCCATGGCCTCGCTCATCAGGTTTTCAAAGAGGAAGTTGACGCAGTCGATGACCTCCCGGCGGGAACGGAAGTTCTCTCCCAAGATCACCCGCCGTCCCTGTCCGTCGGGGACGCCGGGGGCGTTGGGGTAGGTGCGGTATTTCTCCAAAAAGATGGTGGGGTCGGCCAGACGGAAGCGGTAGATGGACTGCTTCACGTCCCCCACCATAAAGAGGTTGCCCCGCTCCTTGGTCAGCAGAGAAAAAATGGCGTTCTGCACCCCGTTGGTGTCCTGATACTCGTCCACCATCACCTCCGCCAGCCGCTCTGAGATCTCCGCCGCCGCATCCGGGTGTTCCTCCAAAAGCCGCAGGGTCAGGTGTTCCATATCGTTGAAGTCCGCCAGCCCCCGGCGGGTCTTTTCCTTGGCAAAGGCCGCGTCCAGCTCGTCCACCAGCGCCAGCAGGCTCTGCACCGCCGGGGCGACCGCCCCCATATCCCGCAGCAGCTC
>CARXAY010000308.1 GCA_949093475.1 uncultured Oscillospiraceae bacterium | reverse complement strand
GGTTCTGTTACGGCGTCCGCCGGGCGGTGGAAATGGCCCAAACCCTTGCGGACAGCGGCAAACCCTGCGCCATGCTGGGCAGCATCATCCACAATGACCACGTCATTGAACGCCTCAGGGCGCAGGGTATGGCGGTTTGCGATTCCATAGAGGAGCTGCCCCCCCGCTGCGCCGTCCTTCTCCGCTCCCACGGAGAGCCCAAGGCCGTCCACGATGCACTGAACGCCGGGGGCTGGGAGGTGGTGGACGCCGCCTGTCCCAACGTCACGCGCATCCACACTCTGGTGCGGGAAGCGGAGGCGGAGAGCCGCCGGGCGCTCATTGTGGGCGATCCCAACCACCCGGAGGTGCGGGCCATCGCCGGCTGGTGCAGTTCCCCGGTGGTGGTAGACGGTCTGAATGGCCTGAAGCAGTGGCTCTCCGAGGACGTGAGCCGCCGGGATCTCCCCCTCACCATGGTCTCTCAAACCACCGGCCAATCAGTGGCTTGGAAATCTTGCGTGGAATTTGCAAAAAAAGTGTGTACAAACTTGAAAATCTTTGATACAATATGTAATGCTACCTATGCCCGACAGGAGGAAGCCATGGCTCTGGCGGAGGAGTGCGACGCCATGATCGTCATCGGCGACCCCAAAAGCTCCAATACCGCAAGGCTTGCGGAACTTTGCCGGGCGCGGCACGTCAAAGTGGTATGTATACCCGGCGCGTCGGAACTGGACAAGACCCAATTCGCAGGGCTTGCCAAGGTGGGCATCACTGCGGGCGCATCAACGCCCGGGTGGATAATAAAGGAGGTCTATGACATCATGAGCGACGAAAACAACTTTGAGATCGAGGAATCCTTTGCGGAAATGCTGGAGAAATCGATCAAAACTTTGCATACAGGAGAGAAGGTCACTGGCATCGTCACCGGGCTTACCCCCACCGAAGTCCAAGTGGATCTGGGTACGAAGCACGCGTGCTACATCCCCTTGAACGAGCTGACCGACGACCCCAACGCCAAGGTCGAGGATCTGGTGAAGGTCAACGACGAGATCGAGTGCTTCGTGGTGCGGGTCAACGATCAGGAGGGTGTGGTCACCCTCTCCAAGAAGCGTCTGGACAGCGTGAAGAGCTGGGACGACATCGAGGCCGCCGAGGAGGATCACTCCATCCTTGAGGGCGTCATCACCGAAGAGAACAAGGGCGGCATCGTCGCCAGCGTGCGCGGCGTGCGCGTCTTTATCCCCGCCAGCCAGTCCGGCCTGCCCCGGGGCGCCGATCTGGCCACCATGCTCAAGCAGAAGGTGCGTCTCCGCATCACCGAGGTCAACCGCTCCCGCCGCCGCGTCGTCGGCTCGATCCGCGCCGTGGAGCGCGAGGAGCGCGACGCCAAGGCCGCCGAGGTGTGGGAGTCCATTGAGGTGGGCAAGGTCTATCAGGGCGTTGTCAAGTCTCTGGTGAGCTACGGCGCATTCGTGGACATCGGCGGCGTGGACGGCATGGTTCACATCTCCGAGCTGACTTGGTCTCGCATCAAGCACCCCTCCGAGGTGGTCAACGTGGGCGACCCCGTCACCGTTTACGTCCTCTCCTTTGACAAGGAGAAGCATAAGATCTCTCTGGGCATGAAGGATCGCAGCCAAGATCCTTGGGCGCTCTTCACCGAGAAGTACGCCGTGGGCAGTGTCCTCACCGCCAAGGTGGTCAAGCTCATGACCTTCGGCGCGTTTGCCGAGGTGCTGCCCGGCGTGGACGGCCTGATCCACATCTCCCAGCTCTCCGACCACCGGGTGGAGAAGCCCGAGGACGTGGTCA
>CARXAY010000307.1 GCA_949093475.1 uncultured Oscillospiraceae bacterium | reverse complement strand
GCCCAGAGCGGTCAGGGCGTTCTCCAGTGTCTTGTCGCCGCGCAGGCCGGCGGCCAGCACCACCGTGTCGGCGGACTGGATGGCGTTACGGAGGGTCTGGTGGAAGGGGTAGAGGTTGCCCCTGTCCATGTGGGCCGTACCCAGAAGGTAGACGGTGTTCTCCCCCTTGGTGGCCTTCCACAAAAGGCCCTTCGACCCGGCGTTCTTGGTGTCGTAAGCCCCCAAGACGGTGCGGGTGGCCATGACCATGGCCTCCTCATAGGTACACGCCCGCTCCAGCGCCAGAGACACGCCGTCCCCCTGAAGAACGCCCAGCTTTTGCAGGGCCTTCACAGGCTCTGCATCGTCGAACCCGGCGGCCTTCACCGCCTCGCCCAGCGCGTTCACCACGTCTCCCCGGGTGTTGCCGGGCACGTTCCACGCCGGCTCGCCGGCGGGTGTGTCGGTGAGCAGGGCCAGCTTGGCATACACCTGCCCCGCCATGGCGGCGATCTGCTCGGCGGCAATGGGAGAGGTGATGTACCCGGTGTAGCCGTCATCTACTAACTTCAGCCCGTAGGCGTCCGCCAGATAGGGGATCGTCCACGCCGAGGGGGTCTGGGGCGCGGCGGTCTCCTCCTCCCCCGCAGCCAGCGCAGGGGTCAGGCAGAGGCAAAGGCACAGCAATACACACAGCCACTTTTTCATCATCGGTCAGTCCTTCCCTTTTCATAAGTTCAAAATGTAAAGTTTACTTTACTTGTCTGAGGGTAGCACGATTCTCGCTCCTTGTCAAGAGCGCGGGGCGTTTTTTCATCTGATTTTCATCTTTCACAGGGTCACCACAAGATCTGCATATTCCCGCAGGCCCTGATTGTGGGTGGAAAACACGATGGGCTTCCCCATGGCCTTGAGCCGCGCCAAAATGCGCCTTTGCAGCGGCTCGTCCACCCCGGTGAACGGCTCGTCCAGCAAATAGCGCGGCCCGCCCAGCGCCAGACACCGGGCCAGCGCCAGCCGCCGGGCCATACCGCCGGAGAGCTGGGCGGGATAGGAGTTTTCCTCTCCCGACAGCTCCACCAGCGCCAGCCACTCCGCCGCTACGGCGCTGTCCGGCTTGTCCATCACGTCCAAAAGGTGCTGGAGGACGGTGCGGCGGGGAAAGAGCCTGTCCTCCTGAAACAGGAAGGCACTGTCCGGATATTTCTTGAGAAATGCGCGTAAAAGGGTGGTCTTGCCCACCCCCGAAGGGCCGGCGAGCAGGGTCAGTCCCGTATCGGGGAAGAAAAAGTCCCGGTGGTCAAACACCACCTTGCCGTCATAGGCCACGGTGAGGTCACGAAGCTCCACGGCGCGCCCTCCCTTCCCACAGAGTCCAAAGTCCCCACAGCAGCTTTTCCACCGCCACGGAGAGCAGCACCACCGCCGCCGTCCACGCGAAGAGGTCGGGGGTCTCTAAGTAGGTCTTGGCGTTCCAGATGGCCGTGCCCATAGCCACCTGAGGGCGGCACAGGGCCTCTGCGGCCACCCCCGCCTTCCACGCGAAGCCGAGGGCGGAGCGAACCCCTCCCGCCAGCGCGTTGGCCATGGCGGGAAGGTAGACGAGCTTCAGGGTCTTTCCCTTGGAGAAGCGGTAGACCGCCGCCAGCTCCGTGAGCTTGGGATCGACCTCTCCCAGCCCCTGCCATGTGGCCGACCACGCGATGGGGACGGCCATCAGCGCGGCGATGACCACCGGCACCCAGACCGCCCCCGTCCACAGCCAGACTAAAATGATAAAGGAGGCCACCGGCGTGGCGCGGATGACCTTGACGGCGGGGGCAAACAC
>CARXAY010000306.1 GCA_949093475.1 uncultured Oscillospiraceae bacterium | reverse complement strand
GGTGAGTTTGACGTGGAGGAGACGCAATTGACCAAGTGCGCCACCGACATCGACATGAAGTTAGAAGGGGACTGCGGCCTCAAGCTCCACGCAGGGCTGGGGCTGCTGGGGGACGGAAAGCGCGACCCGGAGGTGAAGTTCATCTTCGATCAGGATCTCTCCTGCGGCGGAAACATTTCCCCGGCGGGCGTGCCCTCCAAGCTGCTGGCCCTCCACGGCCACGCCGACCGCATCTTCCGGGGGGCGATCACCTCTGAGCTGCATGGGGCAATGGGGCCTGAACCCATTGACTGACGCGAATTTTTTGCCAAGATCGGAACTTTTCCCTTGACAAGGGCGGGGGAGAAGGGTATAATAGCGTGCGTACAAGGAAGTAGGAAGGGTACCCCTTACCTCACCTCAGGCTGACGCCGAAGGGTCAACATGGTAACTGCACCGGGCTTTGCCCGGTTGGTTTTGTGTGTGAGCGGGTATCTGTAAAGGTATCCGCTATCATTTTGGTTTGGAGGTGTTTTTCTATCAGCAATCCTGCCCATCAGATCAACGAGGACATCCGCGATAAGGAAGTCCGGCTGGTCGGCGAGACCGGCGAGCAGCTTGGGATCATGTCCGCGGCCGAGGCCCTGCAAAAGGCAGAGGAGGCGGAGCTGGATCTGGTCAAGATCTCTCCCACTGCTGTTCCTCCGGTGTGCAAGCTCATGGATTACGGCAAGTTCCGCTTTGAGCAGGCCAAGCGGGATAAGGAAGCCCGCAAGAACCAGCACGTGGTAGAGATCAAAGAAGTCCGTATGTCCCCCGGCATCGACGTGGCCGACTTCAACGTCAAGCTGCGCAACGCCCAGAAGTTCTTGGCCGAAGGCAACCGGGTGAAGGTCACCGTCCGCTTCCGCGGCCGCGAGATGGCCCACACCGAGATCGGCCGTGACCTGCTCATCAAGTTTTCCGAGCAGTGCGCCGAGGTGGCCAACCGGGAGAAAGACCCCAAGCTGGACGGCCGGCACATGAGCATCTTCCTTGCCCCCAAGGCCAAGGAAGATCCCAAGAAGGCAAAATCCAAGGCCAAGCCCGAGACCGCCAAGGACGAGGCCGAAGAAGAATCCAAACGTAAAGGAGAAACTGAAAATGCCTAAGATCAAGCTCAAGACCCACTCCGCGTCGAAGAAGCGCTTCAAGCTCACCAAGACCGGCAAGGTCAAGCGCGCCCATGCGTACAAGTCCCATCTGTTGAACGGTCACGGCAAGACCACCAAGCGCAAGAGAGGCCTCCGCGCCGGCGCGTATGCGGACGTCACCAACGCCGCTACCATCAAGCGCATGATCCCCTACAAATAATTTCATTTACCAAATATAGGAGGCTTTTCAACCATGGCAAGAGTGAAAGGCGCGATGATGACGCGCAAAAGACGCAATAAGACCCTGAAGATGGCCAAGGGCTACTGGGGTGCGAAATCCAAGCATTTTAAGATGGCCAAGGAGCAGGTGATGAAGTCCCTGCAGTACGCCTACACCGGCCGCCGCCTGAAGAAGCGTGACTTCCGTCAGCTTTGGATCACCCGCATCTCCGCCGCCTGCCGCCCCAACGGCATCAACTACTCCACCTTCATGAACGGCCTGAAGAAGGCCAACGTGAAGATCGACCGCAAGATGCTGGCCGAGCTGGCCGTCAACGACAAGGCCGCCTTCGTGCAGCTCGTGGAGCTGGCGAAAGCCCAGAAGTAAGAAGCGCGACCCGTAGACACGCAGGCGCGGATGGAGCGGCCCGCACGGCAAAAACAGGCTGGGCGCAGCCCAGCGGCATTTTGCCAAGGGCCGGGAAGCCGCG
>CARXAY010000305.1 GCA_949093475.1 uncultured Oscillospiraceae bacterium | reverse complement strand
CTTCTCCCCCGGCCCGGTCGATATTGGCCCTCATTCGTTTGTCCGCCACATACATTTCTCCCAGCCCCGCCAAGATCTCGTCCGTGCAACGGTAATAATGGGCGCTGATGAAGTCTTGCAGCTCTTGGACAAGGGCTTGTGCCTCCGGGTGATCTGCCCCCTGTCCCTGAATTTGCCCGAGGCGGGCAAAAATGTCCATCATCTCCCCGGCCATGGAGTCCACTTCCTCTTTCGTCTTGCCCTTCAGTTTCTCCCGGCTCTCGGCATAGGCTGCCGTGCCGCCCCACCGTTCCTTGACCTCTTGGGCATATTGGTCGATCTCCGTGGAATCAAATGCTTGAAAATTCATATCGTTTCCTCCTTTTTGTGTCGTTTTTGCCAACTCTATGAGCTGTTGCAGATGTTTGATCCGCAACTCCAACAGCTTGACCTGCTGGCCCAACGCCTCCCTCTGGTCAAAATCAGGGGTGTCCAAAATGGTTTTGATCTCCTTCAGCGGGAATTCCAGCTCCCGAAACAGAAGAATGGTCTGTAATCGCCTTAGCGCCGCATCATCGTAAAGCCGGTAGCCCGCCTCAGTTACTTCCGCGGGCTTCAAAAGCCCAATGGCGTCGTAATGATGCAGGGTTCGCGGCGTTAAGCCTGTGGCCCGGCACACCTCGCGGATGGTTCTCATGTACTCACCTCCTTCCTACAGGATACCATACACTATGACGTAACGTCAAAGTCAAGAGAAAAATTCAAGTTCTTTGCCTCCGCTTCATAACTTTGACCTTTCTGTAAACAATCCTTCTCCCACCCATTTCCGGCGAAATTGTGGTTGTAAAACTTGTCGAAATCTTATATAATGTATGAGTATGTTTTTTAAGAGGTGAAACTATGAGCTTACGGATCGGAATCGACATCGGCTCCACCACCGTCAAGGTCGTGGTGCTGGACGAACAAAACAACCTTCTCTTCCGCTCCTATGAGCGGCACTATTCCAAGGCCCGCGAGCGGGCCTGCGAAACGCTCCACGGTATTCAGGAAATGCTGGAGGGACAAGATGTCCGGCTGGTCATCACCGGCTCGGCGGGTCTCGGCGTTGCAAAGGCCTGTAATTTAGACTTCGTTCAGGAGGTCTACGCCACTGCCGCCGCCGTCAACACCTTTATCCCCGACACGGACGCTGTCATCGAGCTGGGCGGCGAGGATGCCAAGATCATCTTTTTCGGCGGCGCGCTGGAGGAACGGATGAACGGTTCCTGCGCCGGCGGCACGGGCGCTTTCATCGATCAGATGGCCACGTTGATGAATGTCACCGTGAGTGAATTAGACGAGCTGTCTCTCAAGCACGAAAAAATCTACCCCATCGCCTCCCGCTGCGGCGTGTTTGCAAAGACCGACATTCAGCCCATTCTGAATCAGGGCGGCCGCAAGGAGGACGTGGCCGCTTCCATCTTTCAGGCTGTGGTGGATCAGACCGTGGGCGGTCTGACCCAAGGCCGGGAGTTAAAGGGCAAGATCGTCTTTCTGGGCGGCCCGCTCCACTTCCTCAAGGGCTTGCGGGAGCGGTTTGTAGAGACCCTGAAGCTGGACGAACACCACGCCGTCTTCCCCGAGGACGGCGACTGTTTTGCCGCCATCGGCGCGGCGCTGTGCGCTTCGGATTACCCCGAGCGTCCCTACGATCAGGTGTTCAAGCAGCTGGAGGAATCGGTGGAGAGCGCCAATGTGGTGGACACCATGCCTCCGCTGTTTGCCAGTCAGGCGGACTACGATGAATTTGTCGCCCGCCACAACGCCTCCCATCCGCCGGAGGTTGACCCCGCAACTTATGAAGGC
>CARXAY010000304.1 GCA_949093475.1 uncultured Oscillospiraceae bacterium | reverse complement strand
GGATACCTGCGCTCCAGATCGGCCACCAGCTCCTTGACCTCCTGGCGCTTGGTGTAGCCGTCGGCGGGGCAGGGATTGTGGACCACCGGCAGCTCCAGCCGTCGGGCGGCTCCCCGCACCATCCCCTCCCCGCAATAGAGCAGAGGGCGGATCTGGGTGATCCCCGTCCTGGTCAGCTCCGTCACCGGCTGGAAACAGCTCAGCCGTCCTTCATAGAAGAGAGAAAGGAAGAAGGTCTCCACCGCGTCGTCAAAATGATGTCCCAGGGCGATCTTGCGGATGCCCCTCTCCGCCAGGGCGTTATGGAGCGCTCCCCGGCGCATCTTGGCACACATGGAGCAGGGGTTCTTCTCCTGGCGCAGGTCAAAGATAATGTGGCTGATCTCGCTGGGGATGAGGGTGAAGGGCACGCCGATGCTCTCACAGTAGGCCGCCACCGGGCCAAAGTCCATCCCCTCTCCTCCGTCCACCGCTCCCATGTCCAGGGTCACGGCCTCCACGGTAAAGCTCTTGGGGTAGAATTGGGACAGCTTTTGGAGGGCGGCCAGAGTCACCAGGGAATCCTTTCCCCCGGATACCCCTACCGCCACCCGGTCTCCGGCTTGGATCATATCATAGTCCTCCACACAGCGGCGGACGAGAGATAGTATCTTTTCCATTTCATGCCTCCATGAAGTGCGAAAAAATGTAAAATCGAAAGCGAGGTATTAGGAGCACAAAGGAGAAAATGAGAGATTTTTAGAGATTTCACTTTCTCAAATGAAAAAAATCCAAAAATCCGTTGACAGCCCCTTTTCCCCGTATTATAATACAAAACGCTCGGGTCGTCCAGACCGGGGCGATTTCCTTGTCAAAACGCTCGTTTTGAGCATCAAATTGGAGGTTTCAGCATGTCCACATTTATGGCCAACAAGGGCAACATCGTCCGCAAGTGGTACATCCTCGACGCGGCGGGCAAGCCCATGGGCAAGACCGCTGTGATCGCGGCTGACCTGCTCCGCGGCAAGCGTAAGCCCGAGTACACTCCCCATGCCGACTGCGGCGACAACGTCATCATCCTCAACGCCGAGAAGGCCGTCCTCACCGGCAAGAAGCTGGAGCAGAAGTATTACCGCCGCCACTCCGGTTGGGTAGGCGGTCTCAAAGAGACCAAATACCGCATTCTGATGCAGGAGCAGCCTGAGCTGGCCATGAAGCTGGCTGTCCGCGGCATGATGCCCCGCAACACCATCACCAAGGACTCCCTGAGCCGTTTGCACATCGTGCGCGGCACTGAGCACAAGTATGCCGCTCAGAAGCCCGAGCCCTGGACCATGGACTAAGCAGGAGGTAAATGAAACATGTATAAGAGCAAGAAGCCTTATCTCTACGGCACCGGCCGCCGCAAGTCCTCCGTGGCCCGGGTGCATCTGTTCCAGGGTGGTACCGGCGCCATCACCATCAATGGCCGCGACATCGACGACTACTTTGGCTTGGAGACCTTGAAGATGGTGGTCCGCCAGCCTCTGGCTACCACCGATCTGCAGGGCAAGGTGGACATCGTTGCCACCGTCACCGGCGGCGGCGTCACCGGCCAGGCCGGCGCCATCCGCCACGGCATTGCCCGCGCCCTGCTGGAGGTCAATCCCGAGTACCGCGCAGCCCTGAAGTCCGCCGGTTTCCTCACCCGCGATCCTCGTATGAAGGAGCGGAAGAAGTACGGCCTCAAGGCCGCCCGCCGTGCTCCCCAGTTCAGCAAGCGCTGATACTTCCCATCAAACGAAAGAGCCGCCCGGATGGGCGGCTCTTTTTTACAGCGTTCCTATAATTATGTAAACTTTTTAAAG
>CARXAY010000303.1:1348-1833 GCA_949093475.1 uncultured Oscillospiraceae bacterium | reverse complement strand
GAGGAGGAAAAGGAAGAGCTGCGGGAGCTGGTGGATTTCCTCAAAGACCCCAAGCGTTTCTCCGCGCTGGGGGCGCGCGTGCCCAAGGGGGTGCTGCTGGTCGGCCCGCCGGGTACGGGCAAGACCCTGATGGCCAAGGCGGTGGCCGGGGAGGCGGGGGTCAACTTCCTCTCCATTTCCGGCTCTGACTTTGTAGAGCTGTATGTGGGCGTGGGCGCAAGCCGCGTGCGCGACCTGTTTGCACAGGCCAAGGCGGACAGCCCCGCCATCATCTTTATCGACGAGATCGACGCCGTGGGCCGCCAGCGGGGCGCGGGCCTCGGCGGCGGACACGACGAGCGGGAACAGACCCTCAACCAGCTTTTGGTGGAGATGGACGGCTTCTCCCAAAACGCCGGGGTCATCGTGCTGGCCGCCACCAACCGCCGGGATATCTTAGACCCCGCCCTCCTGCGGCCGGGGCGGTTCGACCGCCAGATCTATGT
>CARXAY010000303.1:0-1338 GCA_949093475.1 uncultured Oscillospiraceae bacterium | reverse complement strand
AGATCCTGAAAGTCCACGCCCACAACAAGCCGCTGGCGGAGGACGTGTCCCTTCACAAGGTGGCGCAGGCCACGGCGGGCTTTACCGGCGCGGATCTGGAAAACCTCCTCAACGAGGCCGCACTCCTGTGCGCCCGGGCCGGGCGTCCCTTCCTCAACCAGAGCGACCTCCATGAAGCCATGATGAAGGTCATCGCCGGGCCGGAGAAGAAGAGCCGGGTCATCACTCCGGAGGCCAAAAAGCTCACCGCTTACCACGAGGCGGGCCACGCCGTGGTCATCCACGACCTGCCCACCGCCGACCCGGTACACCAGATCACCATCATTCCCCGGGGCGGCGCGGGAGGCATGACCATCTCTCTGCCCACCGAGGATCGGGACTACGAATCCAAGACCGAGCTGACCGAGGAGATCGCGGTCTGTCTGGGGGGACGGGTGGCCGAGGAGCTGTTCTTGGGCGACATCTCCACCGGGGCGCGCAGCGATCTGGAGCGGGCCACCGACATTGCCCACGCCATGGTCACCCGCTACGGCATGAGCAAAAAGCTGGGCGAGGTGGTGCTGGACACCGGCCGGGACGAGGTGTTTTTGGGCCGTTCCATGGCCCGCACCAAGCCCTACTCCGAGGAGGTGGCCGGGCAGGTGGATCAGGAGGTGCGCGCCCTGCTGGACGCCGCCCACCACACCTGCGAGGATATTCTCAAGGCCCGCAAGGCCGTGGTGGAGAAGGTGGCGCAGTACCTGCTGGAGCATGAGGTCATGGACGCCGAGACCTTCCTGACCTTTTTTGAGGAAAACAAGCAGACGGCGGAATAAGTCCGCTTTATAGGACAGAAAACCTCCTATCCTATTGTCAGAAGGCAACAGGATAGGAGGTTTTGTGATGAACTGGGAAATTCGGTATGTGATGGGCCATGTAGAGGTCTACCAAGACGGGGACTTTCTCTTTTCCGCAGACACGGAGGCGGAAGCGAGAAGGGAGCTGGAGGCAGCTTAGGTGTCACGCTCCCGTTGGACACGCTACGGCGCGGCTTCCCGGCCCTTGGCAAAATGCCGCTGGGCTGCGCCCAGCCTGTTTTTGCCGCGCGGGCCGCTCCATCCGCGCCTGCGTGTCTACGGATCGCGCTTCTTAATCGGGGATATATGCCCGGATGCGAAGGGTCGCGCCCAAACTCTCCGCCAGCGCGCGGCAGGCTTCGATCTCCTCTGGGGTCTTGTCCTTGTCCACGATGGTCATCATCACGGTTGGGATCACCTTGGCGCACTTTTTGGTGAAGTCCAGCATGGCCTCCCACGCTGTTTCACCGTCCCGGGGCTTGGTGACGGCGCAGTATTCCTC
>CARXAY010000302.1 GCA_949093475.1 uncultured Oscillospiraceae bacterium | reverse complement strand
GGTCACCGCCGCTCTGGCGATCAAGGCCGCTATCTATAACATTCTCACTGAGTTAGGAGTGTGACTACATGAACGACCCCTCCTGCCGCGTAGGCTTTGCCTTTTGCGGCTCCTTTTGCACCTTACATCAGGCCATGGCTGCGCTGGAGGCCACACAGGCCAAATTTGACCATGTGATCCCCATCGTCTCCCAGATCGTGGCGGACACCGACACCCGCTTTGGCCCTGCCCACGAGTTTCTGCGGGAGATGGAGCGCATCTGCGACCACCGGGTCATCACCACGGTGAAGGAAGCCGAACCCATCGGGCCAAAGGCTCTGCTGGACGCGCTGGTGGTCTGCCCCTGTACGGGGAACACCTTGGCCAAACTGGCAAACGGAGTGGCCGACACCTCGGTGACCATGGCGGCCAAGGCTCATCTGCGAAACGGACGGCCGCTGATCTTGGCCCCGTCCACCAACGACGGACTGGCCGGGGCGGCGGGGAACATCGGGACGCTGCTGGCCCGGCGGAACGTGTACTTCGTACCCTTCCGTCAGGACGATCCGGCAGGGAAGCCCACCAGTCTGGTGGCGGACTTTTCCCTTGTGCCAAAAACCATTGAGCTGGCCCTTCAAGGCCAACAGCTTCAGCCGGTGCTGCTGGGCGCAAAATAACATAGACGCCGGAGCTTCCCAAACGGGAGACTCCGGCGCTTCTATCTTGAAATGACGCTTACAGGGTTTCCGGGTCTTTGTGCTTCGTTCGGAGGGACAAGCCCAGCGAGACGGTGACCGCCGTCAGGGAAATCAGCATCAGCCATGCGCCCCAAGCCATGGGGAAGGCATAGCGAAGGGTGAGATAGGCGTGATACCCTCCGTAGGAGGCGATCTGGACGCACACCGGAACCGGTGCGCGGCGGTATGCGCTTACGGCCCATACCGCCGAGAGGGTGTCAGCCAAAAAGAAGTAGCGGTCATGCATATAAGGGAGGAAAAGGGGTACGCCGATGGAGAGGATCAGCGCGGCAGTGAGAATGTGTTGGGCGGTGAGACGGCGGCGGTAGAAGAAAAGCCACGTCAGCAGGCCCAGCACCAGTAAAAACGCCGCGCCGATGCCCAGCTTCGCCAGAAGGTCGGCGTTCACCTCTGCGCCGTAAGGGATCAGGGCAAAGAGAGAAGGGGCGTTGAGGGTGAGGCGGTCATGGTACTGGCCTGCCTGCTGGAAATAGACGCCCAGAATGCTGAGCAGAGGCCGCCCCAGCAGGAGCGCGGGGAGAATGGCGGCGAAATAGGACACGGGGAACAGGCACAGATGACGGAATTTCAAGCGTTTGGAATACCAGAGGATGCACCACAGAGGAATGAGGAAAATGGTCTGGAGCTTGAAGGAAAAGGCAATGCCCAGCCAGATCACGCTGCGGGCGGGGTGATCCTCCAAAGCGTCGGCCAAAGCCAAAAGGGTCAGGGAGGCGTACAGGCTGTCGCACTGTCCCCAGTATGCACCGTTCAGCACCACGGTGGGCAGAAGAAGCAGGACGGAAAAGACGGCGGGGTAGGCGTATGGGCCGCCAAACACCCGGCGGGCCAGCCGCGCCCCGGTAAAGGCCAGAAGGAGGTCAAAAGCCAACGAGAGGGCTTTGATCAGATACAGCTCGGAGATGGGAAGGTAGGAAAACGCGGCGAGGAAGTAGAGGTAAGGGACGTTATAGTCGCCCAAGGGCTGCCGCAGGGCACGAAACCCGCCGTTTTCCCGGAAAAACTGCACCCAAGGGGAGAGAAAATCCTGATAATCATAGGTTTGGTGGGAGAGCATGGGAAACCGCACCGCCAACGCCAGCACCAAGACGGCAAGACAAACGT
>CARXAY010000301.1 GCA_949093475.1 uncultured Oscillospiraceae bacterium | reverse complement strand
GGGCGGGTCATTCCCGCCCTTTCGCTGGTGCTGTCCATGACCCTGCGCCTGATCCCCCGTTTTCGCCGGCAGTTTCGCGCGGTACGTCAGGCCCAAGCGTCCCTTGGGCGGGACGTGTCCGCCGGGCCGCTCCCCCAGCGGCTCAAAAACGCCGCCGCCATCCTCTCCATCCTCGTCACTTGGTCGCTGGAAAACGCCATCGAGACCGCCGATTCCATGAAAAGCCGGGGCTATGGCCTGCCCGGACGCACTGCCTTTTCCATTTACCGCTTTGACGCGCGGGACAAGGCCGCGCTGATCTGGCTGATTCTCTGCGGCGTCGGTCTGGCTCTGGGCTGTGCCGCCGGCGGCTTTGCTTGGCGGTATTTCCCCGCAGCGGAGGGGGCGGGGCTTTCTCCCCTTTCCCTGTGTCTCCAGCTGGGATATCTGGCCCTCTGCCTGACCCCCCTCATGCTCAACGGAAAGGAGGCGCTGGCATGGAAACGCTCACGCTGCGCGGCCTGACCTTTACCTATCCCCAGCATTCCAAGTCCGCCTTGGACGGCGTCTCCCTCGGACTTCAGCCGGGGGACTTTCTCGTCCTCTGCGGCCCTTCCGGGTGCGGCAAGACCACCCTTCTGCGGCAATGCAAGAGCGTCCTCACCCCCCACGGCGTCCGCACCGGGGACATCCTACTGGACGGCAGGCCGCTGGAGGAGTATGACCTCCGCCAACAGAGCCAGTCCATCGGCTTCGTGCAGCAATCCCCGGACAACCAGTTGGTCACCGACAAGGTGTGGCACGAGCTGGCCTTTGGACTGGAAAGTCTGGGCTATGACACCCCCACCATCCGCCGCCGGGTGGCGGAGATGGCCTCCTTTTTTGGGATTCAGGGGTGGTTTTACAAGGATGTCGCCGATCTCTCCGGGGGGCAGAAGCAGCTCTTGAATCTGGCCGCCGTCATGGCCCTCGGCCCGCGCATTCTCATTTTGGACGAGCCCACCTCCCAGCTCGATCCCATTGCCGCCGCCGACTTTTTAGGGGTCTTGGGGCGGCTCAACCGGGAGCTTGGCGTCACCGTCCTTTTGAGCGAACACCGGCTGGAGGAGGCCCTCCCTCAGGCCAACCGCGTGGCCGTGATGGATCAGGGCGCGCTCCTCACCGCAGGCACTCCGCAAGAGGTGGGGCAGGCGTTGAAAGCCCAGAACCACCCCATGTTTTTCGCCATGCCCACCCCCCTGCGGGTGTGGGCGGCGGTGGACAGCGGCCTGACCCCTCCCATCACCGTTCGGGAGGGGCGGGACTGGCTCACCCAATACGCCGCCGCTCACCCTCTGAAGCCCTTGCCCGACCCGCCGGCGTATGCCTACCCGGAGACCTCCGCCGTCTCCTGTAGGGAGCTGTGGTTCAAATATGAAAAAGACAGCCCCGACGTACTCCGGGGCTTGTCGCTGGAGGTCAAGCGGGGGGAGATCCTCGCTCTGCTGGGCGGCAACGGCACGGGCAAGTCCACTCTCCTCAAGCTCTTGGCAGGGCAGGAAAAGCCCTACCGCGGCACGGCGGCGGTGAACGGCCGGGTGGGCGTCCTGCCCCAAAATCCCCAAGCCCTTTTCCTCCAAAAGACCGTCCGGGAGGATCTGTTTGCCCTTTGCGGAGACGAAGCCCGCGTGGCCCGCGCCGTCTCTCTTTGCCATCTGGAGGGTCTGCTGGAGCGTCACCCCTTCGACCTCTCCGGGGGCGAACAGCAGCGCGCCGCGCTGGCCAAGGTCTTGCTTCTTGAGCCGGAGACCCTGCTGATGGACGAGCCGACCAAGGGGCTGGACGCAGAATTCAAGCGCACCTTCGCCGGTATTGTGCAGGCCCTTGCCGCCCGTGGAGTGACCGTCCTCATGG
>CARXAY010000300.1 GCA_949093475.1 uncultured Oscillospiraceae bacterium | reverse complement strand
CTTGGAATGCCGCTGTACAGATATCTGGGCGGCGTGAAGCCGGACAGGCTCCCTGTGCCGATGATGAATATCTTAAACGGCGGCAGACATGCGACGAACACAGTAGATTTCCAGGAATTTATGATTATGCCCGTGGGCGCTTCCTGCTGGCGGGAAGCTCTGCGCATGTGCGCCGAGGTGTTCCACACTCTGAAGAGCGTACTGAAGGACAACGGCACTCCCGCCGCCGGCGTGGGCGACGAGGGCGGCTACGCCCCCAACCTGAAGAAGGACGAGGACGCCTTTAAATGCATTGTGGCCGCCATTGAGAAGGCCGGCTACAAGCCCGGCGAGGACTTCAAAATTGCCATTGACGCCGCGGTGTCCGACTGGTTCAATGCCGAGACCGGCTGCTATGACCTGCCCAAGGCCAAAAAGTCTATGACCCGGCAGCAGATGGTCAACATGTGGAAAAAGTTTGCCGACACCTACCCCATCATCTCCATGGAGGACTGCATGGGCGAAGATGACATCGAGGGCTGGCAGATGCTGACCAAAGCTCTGGGCGACAAGGTGCAGCTGGTGGGCGACGATCTGTTTGTCACCAACACGGAGCGGCTGAAGATGGGCCTGGAGAACAAGATTGCCAATTCCATCTTGATTAAGGTCAACCAGATCGGCACCCTGACCGAAACCCTGGATGCGATCCAGATGGCCAACCGGGCCGGCTACACCGCCGTGGTGTCCCACCGCTCCGGCGAGACCGAGGATGCCACCATTGCCGATATCGTGGTGGCCACCAATGCCGGGCAGATCAAGACCGGTGCGCCCAGCCGCACGGACCGGGTGGCCAAGTATAACCAGCTGCTGCGCATTGAGGAGGAGCTGGGCGACGTGGCCATCTACCTGGGTAAGGATGCGTTTTTCAACCTGAAGTAATCGGGATAGGAAGCCCCATCGAAGCCCAGCGGAAGCGGGTTCGATGGGGAAAGGCGGAGCGGCGCAATGAGCGAGATTTCGGCGTGAGACGGAAACGAGCGATATGGAGCATGTGACGCCGTGGGTAAGGACGCGTTTTTCGACCAGAAAGGATTAGAATGAAGGAAGCCTGCGCTGAAAGCGGGCGGAACTGAGAACTCCCCCGGCAAGAGCCGGGGGAGTTCTCAGTTTATGAAAAGGCCTTGCAGAGCGCGCGCCTGCCGGCACGCGCAGAGAGAAATTTGCGTGCCGTTACACCTTCCCGTGGAGAATGGGGGAGAGCGGCTTGTAGATCAAAAAGCAGAGCAGCGCATCCAGCAGGCCCTTTACCAGGGTGAAAGGGGCGTTGAAGGTAATCAGACAATCCAGCAGCCCGTTGGCGGAGGGGCGGATCGCCTGGTACATGGCCAGAATGCGGTCAATGGGCATGAAGGTCGCATAGACCGGATAAGAAATATAGTAGTTTAGGGGAATCGACAGCGCGCCCATGATCACCGCTCCTGCCAGAGAGCCAATAATCGCGCCCTTGCGGGACTTTACCTTGTGGTAGATGAGGCCTGCGGGGAACACAAAACAGGCGCCTAGCAGGAAGTTGCACAGCTCACCGGCGCCGCCGGTGCTGGTGATAATCAAGTGGACCAGATTTTTCACCAGGCAGACCATGACTCCGTATACCGGTCCGAGGCCGAAAGCGGCCAGGAGAGCGGGCAGCTCGGAGATGTCCATCTTCACAAAAACTGGCATGAACGGAACGGCGAAGTCCAGGAACATGAGCACGAAGCCGATGGCGGAGAGCATGGCGGTGACGGTGAGGGCGCGAACGCGCATACTGCTTTTTGTGCAGCTGCTTCCAGCGGTGGCGACGGTAGGATCAGACATAAAAATACACTCCCTTTTATTGACGGTAACACCTGAAA
>CARXAY010000299.1 GCA_949093475.1 uncultured Oscillospiraceae bacterium | reverse complement strand
CCCGGAGGCGGTGGAGAACACCGCCAAGATCGCCGCGCGCTGTCAGGTGGACTTTGAATTCGGCAAGCACCACCTGCCCTCCTTCCAGCTCCCGGAGGGGTACACCGAAAGCTGGGACTACTTCAAGGACAGCTGCGAAGCAGGGCTGGAGCGGCGGTACGGCGACGTTCCGGCGGCGTACCGGGAGCGGCTTGACTATGAGATGGGAGTCATCCGCCAGATGGGGTTTGTGGACTACTTCCTCATCGTCTCCGACTTCATCGGCTACGCCAAGAAAAACGGCATTCCCGTTGGGCCGGGCCGCGGCTCGGCGGCGGGGAGCATCGTCAGCTACTGTCTGGACATCACCGACGTCGATCCCATGAAATATGATCTGGTGTTCGAGCGGTTTTTGAACCCGGAGCGGGTGACCATGCCCGATATCGACACGGACTTCTGCATTCGCCGCCGTCAGGATGTGATCGACTATGTAACGGAAAAATACGGTGCAGACCGGGTGAGCCAGATCGTCACCTTTGGGACGCTGAAGGCCCGAGCGGCCATCAAGGACGTGGGCCGCGCCATGAGCTTTCCCTATGCGGAGGTGGACGTGATTGCCAAGGACGTTCCCTTCGACCCCAAGATCACGCTGGACAACGCCCTGAAGCTCTCCAAGCCCCTGCGTGACCACTATGAGGAGGACGAGCGGGTGAAGGAGCTGATCGACACGGCCATGGCGGTGGAGGGCATGCCCCGCAACACCTCCACCCACGCCGCGGGGGTGGTCATCACCAGCAGGCCCGTCTATGAATATGTGCCTCTGGCCACCAACGACGGCGTGCCGGTGACCCAGTACACCGCGACCACCATTGAAGAGCTGGGGCTTCTGAAAATGGACTTTCTGGGCCTTCGCAACATCACCATTTTGGACGACGCCGTCCAGATGGTGCGCCGCAACGATCCCTCCTTTGACATCAGGGCTATCCCCATGGACGACGAGGACGTGTTTCGGATGCTCTCGGAGGGAAAAACCTCCGGGGTGTTCCAGATGGAGTCGGCGGGGATGACCGGGGTGTGCGTGGGTCTGAAACCCCAGAGCATTGAGGACATCACCGCTATCATCGCCCTGTACCGCCCCGGCCCGATGGACTCCATTCCCCGCTTCATCGCCTGTAAGCAGGATCCCAAACTCATCCATTACAAGCACCCGGCGTTAGAGCCGATCCTGTCCACCACCTACGGCTGCATCGTCTATCAGGAGCAGGTCATCGAGATCTTCCGCCAGTTGGGGGGATACTCCCTTGGGCAGGCAGATATGGTGCGCCGGGCCATGAGCAAAAAGAAGGCCAAGGACGTGGAACGGGAGCGGGAGGCCTTCCTCCGCGGCGACCCCGCGCGCAACATCCCCGGCTGTGCGGGCAACGGCATCGACGTCAAGGCGGGAGAGGCCATCTACGACGAGATCTACGACTTCGCCAACTACGCCTTCAACAAGGCCCACGCGGTGAGCTACGCCATCGTGGCCTATCAGACGGCGTGGTTCAAGTACCACTATCCCCGGGAGTATATGGCGGCCCTTCTCACCTCAGTGCTGGACTCCAAGGAGAAGGTGGCGGAGTACATCGCCGAGTGCAAGGATATGGGCATCGCCCTGCTGCCTCCGGATGTGAACCAGTCGGGGACGGAGTTTACCGTCTCCGGCAAGGATATCTGCTTCGGCTTGGCGGCCTTGAAGGGGGTGGGCCGGGGCTTTACCGAGAGCCTGCTGGCCGAGCGGGACAAGAACGGGCCGTTTACCTCCTTCACCGACTTCTGCATCCGGATGTACGACTACGACCTTAACCGCAGGGTGCTGGAGAGCCTGATCCGCTCCGGGGCGTTTGACTTCACCGGGGCGCGC
>CARXAY010000298.1 GCA_949093475.1 uncultured Oscillospiraceae bacterium | reverse complement strand
GATCTCCACGGTGAGTACGGCCCGGTTCACGCCCTTCCTTTCCAGCAGCTTGGCATCCTCGCGCTTCAGGGTCTGCCCCGCCTCGGCCAGCACCTCCCCGGTGACGGGGTCAAGCACGTCCTCTGCCAGACGGTGGCCGGTGAGGCGGCCGGAAATGGCCAGCTTCTTGTTGAACTTGTAGCGGCCCACGTTGGACAGGTCATACCGACGGGGGTCGAAGAACAGCGCGTTCAAAAGGCTCTCGGCGGAATCCACCGTGGGCGGCTCGCCGGGACGCAGCTTGCGGTAGATCTCCAGCATGGCGTCCTCGTAGGTCTTGCAGGTGTCCTTCTCCAGCGTCGCCACGATGCGGGGGTCTTCCCCGAACATCTCCAAGATCTCCGCGTCGGTCTTCGGACCGACGGCGCGGATAAACGCCGTCACCGGCAGCTTGCGGTTCTTGTCGATGCGGACATAAAACACGTCGGAAAGGTCGGTCTCATATTCCAGCCACGCGCCCCGGTAAGGGATCACCGTGGTAGCATAGGTCAAGTTCTCCGCCTTGTCGGCGTTGCGGGAATAGTAGATGCCCGGAGAGCGCACCAGCTGGGAAACAATGACGCGCTCCGCGCCGTTGATGATAAACGTCCCCGCGTTGGTCATCAGGGGCAGGTCGCCCATAAAGATCTCCTGCTCCTTGATCTCCTCGGTCTCCTTGTTGCGAAGGCGCACCTTCACCTTGATGGGCGCGGCGTAGTTCACGTCCCGGCGCTTGCACTCCTCCACGTCGTACTTGGGCTGCTCGTCCATCGTGTAGTCGATGAAGGACAGCTCCAGATTCCCGGCGTAGTCGGTGATGGAGGCCACATCCCGGAACACCTCTCTGAGACCCTTGTCCAAGAACCACCGGTAGGAGTTCTTCTGCACCTCCAGAAGGTTGGGCATCTCCAAGATCTCTTCATGGCGGGCAAAGCTCTTTCGCAGGGTCTTGCCGTAGTACACGTCCTTGACCATTCCTCAGACCAGTCCTTTCTGCAACGGTTTTCCGGCGACACGCCCGGATTCGTTGGAAACTTTTCAAATTATACCGCTTGACAGTTCCTTGGGCAATATGCTATACTGAACTTACCTTCGGAGGGTGGCTTTTGACACTCCTCCACGCTATAAAGCAAGTCAGTATACCATTTTATTCCTCTTGTGTCAAGAGGAATTTTTTGTTTTTACGCATAATTTTCAAAAAGGGCAGAAAAGCAGGGCGCGGCGATCCTCTCGCCGCGCCCTGCTTTTCTGCCGCCACTCTACTGCTCCACAGCGCTTTTCAGGGTTGCCGCAGCGTCCGACGGCAAAAACGCCTGTGCCACACTATAGAACGCAGATTCTCCTTTACATGGGATGCCGTTGACAAAAATGCCGCCCTCTTCCGTTCCCCACACCCACATGGCAACGTCAAATAAGATATTGTCCTCTTGATCGCATAACGCGTAATAAACGCGGGCGTTGAGGAAGCCGTCTTTCTCATCCAGCGCCGTGACCGGCATATCTACCATTTGAACGATCAAGTCTTTATACGGCGTAAGGGCCTCCACATCTGCGGTAATATGTATATCATAGCTTTTCTTGATCTGCTCAACTGTCACCGGGGCGCGCGTCAGCGCATAAGGGTCTATATAGTACAGTTCCAGCGTAACGTGTTCCAGATTTTCCTCCAGCCACGCACCTGTGATCTGCTCCCGCTCAACTGGCGCCGCAGTCTCTTGCCTTTGACCAACTCCCATGCCGCACAGGATTAAAAACCATATCAAAAGCTTTGTCACGTTATTCACCTCGCACTTCTAAAGCAGCATATTCGCCTCCATGAGCTTGCGCACCAGCTCGCTGCGGCGCTCCCACGCGGCGTGTTCC
>CARXAY010000297.1 GCA_949093475.1 uncultured Oscillospiraceae bacterium | reverse complement strand
ACTGCGAACAGCGGAAGATCCCCGGCCTCCTCTACATCTCCAAGACCGACGAGGACAACTCCGATTACAACGCCGCCTTTGAGACCCTGCGGGAGCGCTTCGGCAAGAACATCGCCCCCGTGGCCGCCCCCATCTGGGACGCCAACAAGAAGGTCATCGGCATCATTGACGTGCTCCATAAGCGCGCCTTTGAGATCGGCCCGAAGGCCGAGCGCGTCGAGATCGAAGTGCCTGAGGACAAGAAGCCCGTTTTGGACGAGCTTTACGACGCCCTGAAGGAATCCGTCGCCGAGACCAGCGAGGAGTTCATGGACAAGTATTTCTCCGGCGAGGACTTCACCTACGCCGAGATGCTCCAAGGTCTGCGTCAGGGCGTGAAGGAGCTGTCCCTCTTCCCAGTGGTGTGCGGTTCTGCCTTGAGCGGTCTGGGCACGCGGATGCTTCTGGACACCATCGTGGAGATGCTCCCCACCCCGCTGGAGGGCCGCGCCCTTATGGCGGAGAACGCCGAGGGTCAAGTGGACGCCTTTGTGTCCGCCCCCGGCGCGCTGCCTGCCGCCTATGTGTTCAAGACTGTCTCCGACCAGTACGGCAAATACTCCTACATCAAAGTCCTCTCCGGCTCGATCAAGCCGGATATGCCCATGGTCAACGCCCGCACCAACGAGGCCGAGAAGCTGGGCCGCCTCTATGTCATCAAGGGCAAGAAGGCCGAGGAGGTCAAGGAGCTGGGCTGCGGCGACATCGGCGCGGTGTCCAAGATGGATAAGCTCAAGACCGGCGACACCCTGTGCGAGCCGCGCAAGGTAGTGAAGGTCGAGCCCATCCCCTTCGCCGAGCCGTGCTACTCCGTGGCCATTTACCCCAAGACCCGCGGACAGGAGGACAAGATCGCCCAAGGTCTGAACCGGATGTGCGAGGAAGACCCCTCCTTCTACTTCGTCAACAACGCCGAGACCCACCAGATGGTCATCTACGCCGCCGGCGACATTCAGGTGGACGTGCTGGTGAGCAAGCTCAAGAGCCGCTTCAACGTGGAGGCGGAGCTGAAAACCCCCAAAGTCCCCTACCGGGAGAAGATCCGCAAAAAGGTGGAGAAGCAGGGCCGCCACAAGAAGCAGACCGGCGGCTCCGGCCAGTTCGGCGACGTGTGGATCCGCTTCGAGCCCTGCGAGAGCGAGTCTTTGGAGTTCTGCGAGGAGGTCGTGGGCGGCGCGGTGCCCAAGAACTTCTTCCCCGCCGTGGAAAAGGGCCTCCGCGAGGCCGTTCTTCACGGTCCTCTGGCGGGCTACCCTGTGGTCAACCTGAAGGCCACCCTCTACGATGGAAGCTACCACCCCGTGGACTCTTCGGAAATCGCCTTTAAGACCGCCGCCCAGCTCAGCTATAAGGCCGCCATGCCTGAGGCCAACCCCATTCTGCTGGAGCCGGTGGGCGAGCTGAAGGTCACCATCCCCGACAGCTATATGGGCGACGTGATGGGCGACATCACCAAGCGCCGCGGCCGCGTCATGGGCATGAACCCCGACGGCGAGGGCAATCAGGTGCTGGACGCGGAAGTGCCCATGGCCGAGATGGACACCTACGCCATCGATCTTCGCTCCATGACCCAGTCCCGCGGGTCGTTCACCTTCTCCTTCATCCGCTATGAGGACGCGCCCCAGCCCGTTCAGGACAAGGTCATCGCCGAAGCCAAGGCGGAAGCCGAGGAATAAATTTTCACCCGCAGTCAAAAAGGGACGGCCAATTGGCCGTCCCTTTTTGCCTTTTGTCGAGGGTTACTTTTCCCCTATCTGTTTACTCTTTCGTCAGCTCAAAGCTGTAATCCCCGATGTCGATATAAAGGGTATCGCCCACGATCCCGTAGGGGGCCTCCATATCTG
>CARXAY010000296.1 GCA_949093475.1 uncultured Oscillospiraceae bacterium | reverse complement strand
CTCAAGGGTGTTTCCGACGCAGCGTTCGGCGGCGACGATGCTCTGAGCAGGGAGCAGATGGCGGTCATGCTGTACCGCTACGCCAAGCAGGTCGGCCGCGATACGACCATCAACGCCAAGGCTTTGGAGAAGTTCACCGACCGTGAGACCGCCGGCGACTGGGCCGTGGATGCTCTGGCATGGTGCGTGGAGAAGGGTCTGCTTCAGGGCCGCGGCGGCGCGTTGCTTGCGCCCAAGGCGACCATCACCCGCGCCGAGGCCGCGACCATCCTCCAGCGTTACGCCGATACCTTCCCGGCCTGAAGCACAGCACGCCTTTCGAGAGGCGTAAGCGAGCTGATATCCGGCAAAATCTTTGAATAAAGGAGAAGACCCATGAAAATGAAACGTTTTCGCCCGGTGCTTTCCCTTCTTCTCTGTGTCGCTATGCTGTGTACGATGGCGGTTCCGGGATGGAGCGCGGCTTCCGCCGCGGGCGCGACCTATGAAAAAACAGAGTGTATCACCGATCCGGGGTTTGAATCCTCCAGCCTCCGGAACGCCGGCGCGAACAGCGAAGCTGAGAACGCCGCGCGGATCGGCTGCTGGACGAAGTACAACAACGCGGCCATCGTGACCGAAGCGCACCATAGCGGAAGCAAGTCCGTCAAGGTGAGCCCGGTCAACAACGACGGAACTGCGCTGGAGCAGGACATTGTGGGCCTGCAGACCGGTTTGACCTATGTCTACACGGTGTGGACGAAGGTGGCTGCCGCCAATCAGGGCGGCGGCGACCCCACGACCATCGAGGTGAAGGTGAACGGTTCCAAGGTGGGCGGCATGGAAGTGGACGTATCCGCCGTAGGGGACTGGGTGCAGCACCGCATCGAGTTTGCGTACACCTCGGGCACTGTGCGTGTCTGCCTTTGGAATCCCAATAACAGTGTACTCTATGTGGACGATGCCTCTTTGAAGGTCAAGGGCGACGTAGACCGGGCCGAGATCACCAACGGCAGCATTACTGTCCAAGGCAATGACCTCAACATGGCGGGCTTTACCGCGGTCTATACCTCTTCCCTCAATTCCGAGGAGGCCAGAACGCTGTCCCTGACGGCGGAGGGAGATACCCTGCGCTTTGCACCCATCGCCGCAGCTGCGGTGGAGCAGACCATCCATGTAATCCTTACCTATCAGGGGGTAAGCATCCCGCTGGACTATACGCTGGCCGCCGACCCCAACGCCGAAATGGTGGCCGCAAGGATCGAGAGCCTGCGCGTGACCAACGGCACGGCGGTGGTCACGCTGGCGGAGAAGCCTACGGTAGCTCCCACGGCGGACGATATCACCTTTACCCTTACCGTGGACGGTGCTCCCGCCGGCTTCCGGCGCTCCCGCTTCGTCTATGACGGCAACAAGACGGTGACCGTGGACTTTGAGCCGGTGTCCGCCAGCCTGAGCGGCGAGCGGGCGGTGTCCCTCACCGCCGCCTGCGGCGGCGAGAGCCGCACGGGCAGCTTCACCGTGGCCCAAGGGGCCAGCCGGAGCTATTATGTGGCCGCAGACGGCCGCGACACCAACGACGGTCTCACCCCCGAGACCGCCCTTCAGAGCATTGAGAAGCTGAACACCATTTCCTTCGTGCCCGGCGACCGAATTCTATTCAAATCCGGGGACACCTTTACCGGGATGTTTCGCCCCCATGGCTCGGGCAACGCCGACGCTCCCATTATGGTGGGCAAGTACGGCGGCGAAGCCCGCCCCGTCCTCCAGCCCGACCCCGACGGTGTTTTTAACTATGCCTTGGGCGCCGGCAGCGTGACCACCCGCAAGGTGAACGGCACGATCTGGCTGGAGAACGTGGAGTATTGGGAGATCCGGGATCTGGAGCTCCACGACCCCTCCTACGACC
>CARXAY010000295.1 GCA_949093475.1 uncultured Oscillospiraceae bacterium | reverse complement strand
TCCACATACCCGCCTGGACCGGTATACTCTTGGGCCATTTTTACCTTTTTCGGGCATAGTACGTCGTGCCGATGTCAAAGTCCTTCCTGTCTGCCATGATAAATTTCTCCTATTACAATAGATTTACGGTGGAAGGCACGGCAGCCAGCCGTGTCTTTTGTCGTCTCAAAGCTGAAGCTGTAGAATGAGGGAGTACATGGCCTGACACTCGGCACCTTGGGCTGACACGCCCGCTTTGGAGTCCGTCAGCCGTCTCTCTCGTTCACAGCATTCGATTTGCGCAGGTAGAACCATCGTGCAGTTGCGGTGCGTTCGCGTCAACCAGGAGATTGAACAAGCGGCGAGGAAAAAGGGGCGGGAGCCATATCCAATCACACAGGAGGAAGCTATGAACGCAGTAGGAATCGACGTATCCAAAGGGAAAAGCACGATGATGGCTTTGCAGCCAATGAACAAGGTCGTGCTGAGGGCACGGGAATATCCCCACACCGAGGTTGGCCTGGAGCAGATGGCGCTTGCCATCCTGGGCCTGGGGGAAGACACTCGGGCAATCATGGAGGCCACAGGCCGGTACCACGAGCCGGTGGCGGCGGCGCTGCACGAGTATGGCATCCATGTCACGGTGATAAACCCGTTGTTCATCAAGCAGAGCGGCGGCGGCTCCATCCGCAAGGTAAAGACCGATAAGGCGGATGCCAGGAAAATCGCCAAGTACGCTCTTGACAACTGGACGGATCTGCGGGAATATACACCCATGGAAGCAATCAGGGAACAACTGAAGCTGTCCTCACGGCAGTACAATTTGTACATGAAGAACGTGGTGGCACTGCAAAATAACCTCATTTCTCTCACTGATAAGGTCTTTCCGGGTGTAAATGAATTGTTCTCCAGCCCGGATCGTGCCGATGGAAGCCAGAAGTGGGTTGATTTTGTTATGACCTTTTGGCACTGTGAGTGCATCAACCTGGCCAGCGAAGCCACCTTTACCGAACGTTACCGCAAGTGGTGCAAGCGCAAGGGATATCATTTCAGCCAGAGGAAAGCGGCGGAGCTGTATATGGACAGCATGGGCCATATCACGACCCTGCCCAGGAACAGCAATACCAAGCTGCTCATCACTACTGCGGCAAGGGAGTTGGCCTCGGCCAAGGCCACGCTGGCCGTCCTGCGCGCTGAGATGGACCGTCTGGCCCGACAGCTTCCGGAGTATGACACTGTCCGGGCCATGTACGGCGTGGGTGAGAGGACTGCCCCGCAGCTGATGGCGGAGATCGGCGATGTGCGCCGCTTCCCCCGCCGTAGCTCCATCGTGAGCTTCGCTGGCGTTGATCCGGCGGTGGATGAGTCCGGCAAGCACGTTTCCAAGAGCAATCCAACCACCAAACGCGGCTCACCCCACCTTCGCAAGACGCTGTATCAGATTGTTTGCACCTACCTGAAAAAGTCTCCCGCTGACGAGCCGGTGTACCAGTTCCTGGACAAAAAGCGGGCGGAAGGCAAGCCCTATTTCGTCTACATGACCGCTGCCCAGAACAAGTTCCTGCGCATCTATTACGCCCGCGTGAAGGAATGCCTCACCGCCGCTGACGCACGGGAGCCTGGCGAGAATTAACCTGCTCTAAAATCTTCAACTTACATGGTCTGCAAAAAAACTTCTTTTGCAGGCTTGGTTTGTTGTACCCTTTTTCGCCCCCTCAAAAATTTTTCATTTTGGGGCTTGACTTTTGTTTGCAGGACTCCAAATACATTTGCTTCACATATATTAGCCCGGGCTGCCCCGCCTGTCAAGAAAAAATATATGTTATTCACATATTGTTTACAGGGGGCGGCGGGCCAAAAGAAGACGGCGGAACATCGGTTAGGATGTCCCGCCGTTTTGGGTTATGTATGCAGGTTCTTACCTTCTGCCCGGGTGGGG
>CARXAY010000294.1 GCA_949093475.1 uncultured Oscillospiraceae bacterium | reverse complement strand
ACGACCCCAAGAACGCCCTGTGCGACGGTGCGCAGTCCATTACGCCCCAGCAGTTTGATGCACTGATGCCCAAGCTGTCCGCGGTGGCGGCCTGCGTGGGACGGGAAGTCTGACATGGAGAAGAAAACCATAGCGGTCGTCGGCCTTGGACTGATCGGCGGCTCGCTGGCCATGGCCCTGCGGGGATTTGAGGACTACCGGATCGCCGGCGTTGCCCGTCGGCAGGAAACGGTGGACTATGCCAACGCCCACGGGGTAGGGGATATGGCTACCACAGAGGCGGCGGAGGTTATCCGCAAGGCGGACGTGACTTGGCTTTGTCTGCCGCCCCAAGGGATCTTGGACTTTTTGGAGACCTACAAGAACGATTTCAAACCGGGGAGCTTGGTCACCGATGTGTGCGGCGTTAAAACTGCTATTGTGGACGGGGCGAAGTGCCTGCCGCCCTCGGTGGATTTTATCGGCTGCCATCCCATGGCGGGGAAGGAGGTCTCCGGCATCACCCATGCCGAGGGGACGTTGTTCCGAAACGCCCACTTTATCATCACCCCGCAGGCGGAAAACGCCGCCAAGCATCTGGAGTTGATGAAGAAAATGGGGGAATACATGGGATTTCGGGACGTTGTGACCGCAACGCCCCAACAGCACGACGCCATTATTGCCTACACCAGTCAGGTGATGCACGTCATGGCGGCAGCGGTCTGTGACGACCCCGACCTCTTTGCCTGCAAGGGCTTTGAGGGCGGTTCTTTCCGGGACTGCACCCGTGTGGCGGCGTTAGATGTGCCCTTGTGGACGCAGCTCTTTTCCCTCAATGCCCCGGCGCTCTGCAAGGTCATCAAAACCTTGGAGGACAATCTGCGGTCTTACCGCACGGCCATCGAAATCGGCGACCGGACAAAGCTGGCGGAAAAGCTGTCCTACTCTGCGTCCCGCAAGCGGCAGATGAATCTGGAAGGCCCGCCGCGGGGAGACAGCTATAAGCCGGAAGGCTAAAAGGACAAACAAACGGCTGACGGAAGCTCCGTCAGCCGTTTTTTGTTGATTGTTTTTATACCCCTACTACGGTAATGCCCTTGTCGTCGGCGGTGGCGGTGAGGGAATTGATGGGTTTGAGATAGCTGTCAATGAGCCGGGTGGCGATGGGATCTTCCAGCTCTTTTTGGATGAGACGGCGGAGATTACGTGCGCCGTAGATGGCGGAGTAGGACTTATTGACCAGATAGTCGGTCACGTCCTCGCCGCAGGTGAAGGTGATGCCCTTATTGGTCATCACGTCCCGCAGTTCCTTCAGCATTAGCTCACAGATGTCCTTGAAGTTTTCCTTGGAGAGCTGGTTGAAGTAGACGATCTCGTCCACGCGGTTCAAAAACTCCGGACGGAGGAAGTCCTCCAGAGCCTTCATGGCCCGATCCTTACCCTGCTGGTTGGCGGTGTGACCAAAGCCCACCGAGCCGGAGGCCTTGTTGCTGCTACCGGCGTTGGAGGTCATCACGATGACAGTGTTTTCAAAATTGACCACCTTGCCGTGAGCGTCGGTGATACGGCCGTCATCCAGAATTTGCAGGAGAATGTTCATCACGTCGGGGTGAGCCTTTTCGATCTCGTCAAAGAGGATGACACAGTAGGGTTTGCGGCGCACCTTTTCGGTGAGCTGGCCTGCGTCGTCGTAGCCTACATAGCCGGGGGGAGAGCCGACGATGCGGGAGACGGAGTGCTTTTCCATAAACTCGGACATATCCAGACGGATCAAGCTGTCCGGCGTGTTGAAGAGATCGGCGGCCAGCTGCTTGACCAGCTCGGTCTTGCCCACGCCGGTAGAACCGACAAAGATAAAGGAGACCGGCTTTTTCTTGGGGGAGATACCAACGCGCCCGCGGCGAACGGCGTTGGCCACGGCGTGTACGGCTTCATCCTGACC
>CARXAY010000293.1 GCA_949093475.1 uncultured Oscillospiraceae bacterium | reverse complement strand
CATGACATCCCTCCAAAATTTTGTTGGGAACCGGTTCCGAGGAACAGCATAAACCCTCACACAGTGGGAAAGTCAAGCACTTTTTTTCGTCAATTGAAAGATATACTGTGACGGGATCTGATAGCAGGAGATCAAATACTGCCCGTCTTCCGTCTCCTCAATGCTGGTGGTGATACACCATACGCCATTGATCGTACCCATGTAGCCCAAATTTTCAGTTGCAACGGGACAATGGTCATAGCCGACATAAAGCTGATACATTTCCCGCCCATTTTCATGGGAATAAGGCGAGTCTGTCTCATACTGAAGGTCAGTTTTGGCATTGTTCAGGATTTGCGTAAGAACATCACAAAAACTTTCATCTTGGACAGCATGAGCCCAGTACACTTTTGTGATCTCGCCAGAGGTAGGAATTTCATAGTCCTCCCGCACATAGAGATCGTCATCCAGAAAGTCTCGCAGAACAAGGAAAGTATGAGATTTATCCCCTTCTACTTCATTGATTTGATCTCCTGCGTTGGTTTTTGCAATTGTTTTACCTTCATGGTAGCGACCAGAAGCCAAAACATAATGATTTCCCTTCCATTGAAAGCTGTCTGCATAACGAATCCCGCTGTGATCAAAAACAATTGCGCCGTCAAAAAGAAGCCAATAAAAGAGCAAAATCCCAAGAAATATAGCAATCATACAAACAGATATGACACAAAGTATCTTTGCGCTCTTTTTCAACACGGCAATCACCAGCCTTTTTAAGCATACAGCTGTTTCGCCAACGCGGCAAATTCCGGGATGCCAAGACGTTCGCCGCGGACGTCCTCCGGGAGGCCGCAGGCGGTGATGATCTGCCGCAGTTCGTCCTTGGAAAAGCGGTCGCCGAAAGCGCTGCCCAGACAATTGAGCAGGGTCTTGCGCCGCTGGGCAAAAGCCGCCTTCACCACCGCAAAAAAGGCTGTGGGGTCGTCTACGCACTCGGGCTTTGGCTGGGGCGTCAGCTTGACCACCGCGGAGGTCACCTTGGGGGCGGGATAAAAGCAGTCGGGCGGAACTTCAAAGAGGTACTCGCACCGGGCATAATACTGGCAAAACACCGAAAACGCGCCATAGTCCGCCGTACCGGGGGTGGCGCAGATGCGCTTTGCCACCTCCCGCTGGATCATTACGGTGATGGCGGCAAAATGCCCGCTCTCCAGCAGCTTGGTCAGCACCGGCGAGGTGATGTTGTAGGGAAGATTCGCACACACAATTGAGGTAAAGCCACAGAACTTGTCAGAAATCAGAGAAGCTAAGTCCAGCTTCAAAATATCTCCGGGGACGACTTCAGTATTATCAAAGCTTGACAAGGTCTCTGCCAGTACAGGCAAAAGAGCCTTGTCCAGCTCTACGGCCACTACCTTCCCTGCCCGTTTTGCCAGTTGGACGGTAAGCGGGCCGATGCCCGGGCCAATTTCCAGCACAGCGGTGGTTGCAGCCGCGCCGGAAGCCTCTGCAATATCCACGGGTACTTGGGGACGAATGAGGAAGTTCTGCCCCATGCTTTTGGAAAAATGGAAGCCGTGGCGTTTCAAAAGGGTCTGCACTTCCGGCAGATTGCAAAGCTCCATATCAGCTGTTGTGGTCGGAGACATGGAAGGTCTTGAGATTGCCGATCTTCTGGCTGCGGCGGTCTAATTCGGCGGTCACGTCGGTGAGAGGGATGCCCTCATTGACCATCATCACCAAAACATGGTAGAAGAGGTCGGCGATCTCCCCCACCGTCTCTTCTTTGTCTCCGTTTTTGGCGGCAATGATGGTTTCCGCGCACTCTTCGCCCACTTTCTTTAGGATCTTGTCCAGCCCCTTATCAAATAGGTAACAGGTATAAGAGCCTTCCTGCGGCTCGGCCCGACGGGTTTCAATGACCTTGTAAAGCTCAGTAAATACG
>CARXAY010000292.1 GCA_949093475.1 uncultured Oscillospiraceae bacterium | reverse complement strand
CCCCCCTCGTGGAACATGACCCGCGTCACCTTCCGGTAGATCGTCCCTTGGGTGCGTAAGAGGTCGGAGAAGGGCTTTTCCATGCCGCTGCCCGTCTCCCGGATCAGGGTGGCGGTGTAAGAGGCGGCGGTCTCAATGGACAGCTCGCCGCACATTTTCAGACCGTTGAGGGTCACGCTCCCCGGCGGGAACAGGTCGCCGTCGGTCAGCACCACCCCCTGCTCCCCCTTGCCCGGGCGGTAGCCGTCCCAGCCGGCCAAGGCCGCACCCACCTTGGCGAGACGGCCCGCCACCGCCGAAAAGGGCATGGGGAACGCCAAAAAGGCGGAAAATCCGCACCCTGCGGTGAGGGCGGCGGACAGACCCCAGAAAAACAGCTCCGGCTTTTGCCGTCCCACCGACGCCAGCAGGGCGCACAGCACGCTGGCCAGCAGCACCAGCGGCGCGGCAATATGCTGGACGCGAGCAACGCCGTCGCCGCCCTGAACCTGACTGCCGTAGCCCGTGCTTTCCCCGGAGCTTTTGGCGTAGGCGTCGGCGTTGTCCCAAAATTTTTCCTCCAAGGACACCAGATACGGCTCGGTGGCCGACCCGGCCACCCGGCAGCTCTGCCGCAAGGCCCGGCGGCGGAGGAATTTCCCCCACAGGGCGAAAAACACCGCCAGCGCCGCCACCCCGCAATAGGGCATCTGTCCGCCCCGGTCGCCCAAAAGGGGCATGGTCAGCGCGTCGCCCGCCGCCGCCGCCACCGTAAACAGCAGCACCGTCTCCCACTCCAAGTGGAGCTTGATGAGACACGTCAGTCCCTTGCCCAGCACGTCCAGCCCCACCAGCGCGCTCACCGCCAGCAGCACTGCAGCGATCTGGTAGCGCAGCGCGCCGTCAGAAAGGGCGTGGCGCAGAGCGTCGTCCATGGGCAGGGGGATGGGCCAGCCCTTGGGAAGGGCCAGCATCCAGTAGATCTGCACCAGCGCCAGCAAAAAGGCCGCCACCGTGCGGGTATGTAGAAAACCAAGGCCCTTTTTGTACCGCGCCGCCAACTGCAGCGGGGGCACGTCCGGATGGGGACGGCGTTCCCGGTGACGCTTCCGGGCGGGG
This sequence comes from uncultured Oscillospiraceae bacterium, assembly GCA_949093475.1. Classification (GTDB taxonomy): domain Bacteria; phylum Bacillota; class Clostridia; order Oscillospirales; family Oscillospiraceae; genus MGBC124762. Next base: position 831 of record CARXAY010000292.1, on the reverse strand, counting down.
GGCACATGGGTCGGCTCCTCCTCCCAGTCCACCCCCGGCAGCAGCTCCTCCCGCCGCTCCCGCTCGGGGTCGTCGGGTAGGTCGTCGGCGGGGAACATCTGCTCGGCGTACTCGTCCGCCTTCTCAAAGAGCTTTCCGATGCGCCCGGTGAGGGAGGTGTCCGGCTGGGGAAAGTCGATGACGTTGTCTGTCGGTTCTCCGGGCTTTTCGGAGGGCGGCGCGGCGTCCTTTTTTTTCGGGGCGTATTCGTCCAGTATCTTTTCCAGCTCCCGGTCGTCCACCGGCCTCACCTCCTTCTCTTTGGTTGCTTTTTTCAGTCCAGCCGCTGGCGCACCGCTTCATAGAGCAGGATGGCCGCCGCCGCCGAGGCGTTCAGCGAGTTCAGCTTCCCCCGCATGGGGATCGCCAGCCGCACGTCGCAGGTCTCCTCCACCAGACGGCTCATACCGTCCCCTTCGCTGCCGATGACAATGGCCGCAGGGCCTTTGAGGTCGGCCCGATAGAGAGGGGTGTCCCCCGCCGCCGTCGCGCCGTAGACCCACAGCCCTTCTTTCTTCAGTTCCTTCAGGCAGGCCACTAAATTGGGCACGCGGGCCACCGGCACATGGCTCACCGCCCCGGCGGAGGTCTTGGCCACCACGGCGGTCAGCCCCGCGCTGCGGCGTTTGGGGATAATGACCCCGTGCGCCCCGGCGCACTCGGCGGTGCGGATGACCGCCCCCAGGTTGTGGGGATCGGAAAGCTCATCGCAAACCAAAATAAGGGGCGGTTCGCCTTTTTCCTTGGCTTCGTTCAGGATGTCGGCCACGGTGGCATAGGCCCGGACTGCGG
>CARXAY010000291.1:1504-1955 GCA_949093475.1 uncultured Oscillospiraceae bacterium | reverse complement strand
ACCAACCTGATCCCCGTCACCGGCATCTCCCTGCCCTTTTTCAGCTACGGGGGCACGGCGCTGATGATCCAGCTGGCGGAAATGGGCATGGTGCTGGGGGTCTCCCGGCAGATCCAAGCCCCACGGCTGGGCTAAGGGGGTGCTTTTGTGCGCGTGATCTTTACCTGCGGCGGAACGGCGGGGCACATCAACCCGGCTCTGGCTCTGGCAAAGGGCCTTCAGGCCCGCAAGCCCGGCACAAAGGTGCTGTTTGTGGGCGCGGCGGGGGATTCCATGGAATCCCACCTTGTTCCCCAAGCGGGCTTTGAGCTTCGTCAGGTCAACATCAACTCCTTCCGCCGCAAGCTCAGCGCCGAGGGGCTTCGCCACAACCTCATGGCGGCAAAAAACATCTTCCGCTCCCGCCGGCAGGCGGCGGCGATCCTTGAGGAGTTCCGGCCCGATCTGGTGG
>CARXAY010000291.1:0-1494 GCA_949093475.1 uncultured Oscillospiraceae bacterium | reverse complement strand
ACAGGGGGGTTCGCCTCCTACCCCGTCACCCGGGAGGCGGCGCGGCGGGGCATCCCCACCGCCATCCACGAGTCCAACGCCGTACCCGGCCTGACCACCAAGCGGCTGGCCAAGCATGTGGATAAGGTGATGGTGGGCATCGCCGGAGACATCCCTGCCCACTACCCCGACCCCGGCAAGGTGGTGGTCACCGGCACGCCGGTGCGCCCCGGGTTTTACGCCAAGACCCGCAAAGAGGCGCGTCAGGCGCTGGGCATCCCGGAGGGCAAGCCGCTGGTGCTCTCCTGCTGGGGCTCGCTGGGCGCGGTGGAGATGAACCGCCGCATGGCGGACTTTCTCGCCCTGTGCGTAGAGGACGGCACGCCCTTCTGCCAGATCCACGGCACGGGGAAGTGGTACTTTGAGGACACGGTGAACGCCCTGAAGGCCAAGGGCGTGGAGCTGGCGGACTACCCGGCGCTGGATGTGCGGGCCTACATCGACGATATGCCCCTTTGCATGGCCGCCGCCGACGTGGTGCTTTGCCGGGCGGGGGCGTCCACCATCTCCGAGCTGATCGCGCTGGCCAAGCCCGCCATTTTAGTCCCCTCTCCCAACGTCACCGGCGACCACCAGACCAAAAACGCCAAGGTGCTGGCCGACGGCGGCGGGGCGGTGCTTCTGCCCGAGACGGACTGCACCCCCCGGCGGCTCTACGACGAGGTGAGACGCCTTTTGGACGACCCAGACCGGCGCAGACGCATGGGGGAGGCCGTCGCCAAGCTGGCGCCCCCCGACGCCACCGAGCTGATCCTCGACACCCTGCTGTCACTGGCGGGGTAGCACCCCCATCCCCTCCCGCATAGGATGACCCATGAAACAGGGGAGGGGATCACCGTGGAAGCACTGAAAATAGAGGGCGGAAGAGCCTTGCGGGGGGAGTTGGCGGTTCAGGGCGCAAAAAACAGCGTCCTTCCGCTCTTGGCCGCCACGCTGCTGGGGTCGGGAAAAAGCGTTATCCGCAACTGCCCTCACCTGACCGATGTGACCGCCTCTCTGGACATCCTTCGCCACTTGGGCTGTGAGGTGGAAGCGGAGGGAGACACGGTCTGGGTGGATGCATCCACCCTCAAAACCTGCGAGATCCCGGAGGCGTTGATGCGCTCCATGCGCTCCTCCGTGATTTTCCTTGGGCCGATCTTGGCCCGGCTGGGGATGGCGGGAATGTGCCACCCCGGCGGCTGTGAGCTTGGGCCGCGGCCCATTGACCTGCATTTGGAGGCCCTGCGGACGCTTGGCTCACAGATTTCGGAAGGCCCGGACGGGCTGCGGTGCGCCGCCGTCGGCCTGCGGGGCAACGACATCTCCCTGTCCATCCCCAGCGTGGGGGCGACGGAGAACGCCATGCTGGCTGCCGCCGTCGCCACAGGGGTCACCACCATCCAAAACGCCGCCAGAGAGCCGGAGATCGTTCAGCTTCAGGACTTTTTGAACGACATGGGCGGGGACGTGCGG
>CARXAY010000290.1 GCA_949093475.1 uncultured Oscillospiraceae bacterium | reverse complement strand
GTCGCAGGGGGTGTATCTCGCGCTGGGACTGGTGGGCCTGCCCATTTTCCCCCAAGGGGGCGGGCCGGCGTATATCTTCCAGCCCAGCTTCGGGTTTTTGCTGGGCTTCCCGCTGACGGCGGCGGTGAGCGCATGGCTGGTGAAGGATTCCACCTCTCCCCTGCGGATCGCCGGGGCGGCCGCAGCGGGTATTTTGGCGGGATATGTGATCGGAACGCCCTATATGGGGCTGATCTTGAATGTCTACATGGGAAAAGGTCTGGACGTGTGGACGGTGGTCAAGACGGGCTGCCTGATCTATTTACCCGGCGAGGCGGTGAAGGTGCTGGCCACGGCGGTGATCGCCCCGCCCCTCAAGCGGGCGCTGCAAAAAAGCGAGCTTATGTGAGACCGGAATACGAAACGGGACGGCTCAGCTGAGCCGTCCCGCTTTGCATCATTCAAATGTTGGGGTTTTTATGAATGACCCGAAATGCGGAGGCATTGGGATCATAGAAAACAAACTGCTCATCGGAGGTGACAAACAGGCGATCCTCCTGACAATCCAGCGTCTCACTTCTGGGCAGCGTATTCATGTCCAACACCTCCACGTCCTCTGCGGGGTCAAACTTCTTCTGCTGCGCCGCGTCGCTGGGACGGATGGCTTTTACTCCATCCTCTCCCCAGAGATAGAACAGGCCGTTTTGCCATCCCGCCATGTAGCCGTCGCCATCGTGGATCTCCCCGAAATTACTCCATGTGTTGTCGCTGTAATCATATTTTTTGATATAGTTGCTTGTATAATAGCTTTCTTCGTTATCTCTCCCCCAACTGTAGATATCCTTCCCGTTTTGTGCTACCCCACAGCACTGCCAATTCGAGTAACCCAAATTTTCCCCTGCTTTCCCTGTCTCTAAATCGCAGATCAGCCAATCATGGCTGTTTGCTATCACAAAACTACCGTTTGTCAAAGCGCAGCCTAACCTGTCAAAGGGATAAGGGACAGACGGCTTCCGATAGGTATAGGCCAGCTTCCCGTCGGTTAGGGTGAAGATGCCCGCACAGGAACTGTCGCCGCCGGAGGTCTCCCAGCCGTCCTCCCCTGAGTTAGACGCCACCGCTTCCAGCTCTCCCACCACCAGAAGTCGGTGGGCAACGTTGTCCCAAAAGACCTGCTCTACGTCCAAGTCGGTGTAGGTCGTGCCGTTTACCTCACAGGTTGCCGTTTTCGTGTCCAAAAGGGTTTGGGTATCCTTGGTGTTGGGATTCAGGGACAGGATCTGTTCCTTTTTGCTGTCGTAAAAGATGATGTTATCATCCTCGTCCATGGTAATGTGATGACCCTGCTCGTCCACGGCCGCTCTCGCCAACTGCTCTACAATGTAGGGCTTCTGAGTGGTAGGCGTTTGAGTCGGTACAGGCCGGGTAGGCTGAGGCGTGACGGCAGGAGGCGGTACTATGGTCGTGTCCGTCTGGTCGCCGGGAATGACCTTCTCATCGCTGCCATACTGGAAAGCCCGCCACAAAATCGCCGCCGCCTCGCTGCGGGCAATGGTGCGCTGTGCGCCAAACGTTCCCTTTTGGCCGTTTTGGCCGGGATAACCGCTGATGATGCCGTTCTCCACTGCCAACGCCACATAGGGGCGGGCAGAAACCGAGATAGAATCCACGTCGGAGAACATGGTGGTGAGCAAGGAGAGATCGGCCAGCCGGGTGTCATAGCCCCGGAGCTTCACCACTGCCACCGCCATATCCTCCCGCAAAGCTCCCGCTTCCGGCTTAAAGGTTTGGTTGCCCTGCCGATCCTGATAGGCGGTCATATAGGGCTTTGCCGCTTCGATGAACGGGTTTGCCCAGTGGGTCAGGGGCACGTCACTAAAGGAGACGTTGGACGCAGGATAGACCGGTTCCTTTGCCGCCACCCCCATGATTTTGGCAAACTCTTCTCGTGTCACAGTCTTGTTGGGATAGAATTTTCC
>CARXAY010000289.1 GCA_949093475.1 uncultured Oscillospiraceae bacterium | reverse complement strand
ACACAGCATGGTCAGCAGAAAAATGGGGACGGCGAAGAGCTTATGGGTGACGATGGCGTCGATCTTGTCAGAGGTGGTGAGACTGCCCAGCGGCCGGCCCTTTTTCACCGCCACGGTGGTGACCCGGCCGATGAAACGGTAACGGCTGTCCGCCACCAGCGTCTCCCGGTCTCCCAAAGGGTAGGCGGCTTCGTAGGTCTCCACGATCCGGGAGAGCTTCCAGCGGGTCTCCTCGTCTAACTTCAGGGCCTCCTCCACCCGCTCGTCTCCCTCCAGCAGCTTGATGGACGTCCAGTGGGCGGGGAGGCCCGCGGCATAGGCCCGGTCATGGATCAGTTCGCCCACCTGATGGTGGATACGGTGGGTGAAGGAATCGTAGAGGTCGTCAGGCTCTAAGGTAAAGCCGGAGTGGACGCACCGGTGGGCGGTTTTCAGCAGGTCGCCGATATGCTCTCCTGAGCGGGCGGTGATGGGGATGACGGGGACGCCCAAGGCTTGGGAGAGACGCTTTACGTCGATCTTGTCGCCGTGCTTTTCCACCTCGTCCATGAAGTTGAGAGCTACCACCATGGGCTTTTCCAACTCCAGTAATTGGACGGTCAGATAGAGATTTCGTTCCAGATTGGTGGCGTCCACGATGTTGATGATGGCGTCGGGGTCGTCCTCCACGATGAAATTCCGGGCCACGATCTCCTCCATGGAGTAAGGGGAGAGGGAGTAGATGCCGGGGAGATCCACGATGGTGACGGTGCGGCCGTCCACCGCCGCGAGGCCCTCCTTCTTCTCCACGGTGACGCCGGGCCAGTTGCCCACATACTGGTTTGAGCCGGTGAGGGCGTTGAAAAGAGTGGTCTTGCCGCAGTTGGGGTTGCCCACCAAGGCCAGCTTCATCTCCCGCACCTCGTGGGCCTCGGGGTCGGCCTCCTGCTTGTGGTGGACGTGTTCATGGGTGTGGGCCATGGCCATGCGGCGCAGGGTCTCCTCGTCGGGGATGGGTTCCACCATGGATACCTTTCCGCCCTGTGCGGCGGCGGGGACGGCGTCGGGGTCACAGAGGGTGATGTGGCGGGCGTCCTCCTTTCGCAGGGACAGCTCATAGCCCCGGAGGGTCAACTCCAGAGGGTCGCCGAAGGGGGCGACTTTACGAAGGGTCACGGACACGCCGGGGGTCAGGCCCATATCTACCAAGCGGCGCTTCACCGCGCCCCGCTCTGAACCGACAGAGGAAATGACCGCGCTCTCGCCGGGGGCGAGCTGGTCAAGGGTTCGCAGGGATGTGGATTCCGCCATAAGATCACTCCTTTGCGCGGGAAAACTTCGAGGCTATTATAGTACAAGCGGGGGAGAATGGCAATAAAAAAGCGGTGCATCAGCACCGCTTTTTTATTGCTCTATTGATTCCTCCACCGTGTGGGAGAGAATGTAGTTGGCCATGACCTTATATTGTGAGGCCACCAGATGGACGCCGTCGGTGGAATTTTTAGAGGGGAGGTAGCCATCCTCATCGGCGAAGCAGGAATAGAGATCCACCAGATAGCACTCCTGCTCCTCGCACAGCTCGGCGATGGCCTCGTTGAGCTTTTTGATGTTCTTCAGGTTGAAGGGGGTGGAGTCGGACTTCTTTTTGGTGGTGGGGGTGGCGTTGAGGATGTAGATGGGGATGTCGTCGCCCTGCGTGTCGTGGATCACGTCCGAGATCTTCTGCATATTTTCCTTGTAGCGTTCCTTGGAGGTGGTGATCTCGTTGGTGCCCAGCATGATATAGATCTTACTGAACTGCTTCTGTCCCAGTCCCTTTTTCAGCGTGCCCTTGCCGCCATTGGGCAGGTCAAATTTGCTGTACCCCGTCGTGCCGGCGGCGGAGAGGCCGGTGGCGGTGAAGTAGTGGATGTTGGACTGGACACCGGCAAAGCCCTCAAAGCCCTCCATGAGGGAGTGACCGATGATGGCGGAGTCGTCAAACC
>CARXAY010000288.1 GCA_949093475.1 uncultured Oscillospiraceae bacterium | reverse complement strand
TGGCAATGGCGGCAATCAGCTCCTCCACGCTCTCCGCCTCCTCTCTCAAAAATTTGTGTAATATTTTGTTCATAAATGGCTTGACAAGAATTTATGTAAACCGTTTTTCCCACTTTGTTCTTGACATCGACATTTGCTGTTGTGGAAAACTTTGTGGAAATGTGGAGATTCCCCGTCACACCGGGCTTTCGACATTTTTCCACTTTCCGTCATGGAAAAAATTAGTGTGTCAAATGGGTGTAGAAAAATATTATTTGTAAACTGCAACCATTTACTGCGTCAGCCCATAATACTCCATCAGCCGAAAGACCGCCTTGCGGGCGTCCAGCGGCTCTACCCACAGGTCGGGGAGATAGCCCACCCCGTCCCGGTTCTCCACATCCTCTGTCATGCTCAGCCCTGTGCCAAAATAAAGCCCAAGGCTGGAATTGGGCAAATAGAACGCCACATTGTTCGGGACTAACGCGCACCCCGTGGTTGGCCCGCCCACAAAGAGGGTATTCTCCACCGTGCGGAAAAACTCCACCGCCGTCTCTCCCGAGGAGGCCACCCCCTTGTCGGCGAGGACGAAGGTCAGTCCCTCCCGCTCGATCCAGCTTCCTGCTTTCTCAGAGCTGCTCCAGCAGCCTGCCTCCCCGGCGCGGATATAGCGGGGCATGGCATAGCGGGCCAGCTGGCTCAAGCGGCTGGCAAAGGCGATCCGCCGCTGTACGTCCTGCCCCGTCCAACCCCTGAACCAATCCATGATATAGGAATCGTCGCCGCCGCCGTTGCCCATCACGTCGAATACCAGCAGGGGCGCGTCGGCGTAGTCCCCACCGCAGGCGGCCAACCGCTTTAGCTGCTTTTCCTTGGGGCTTGCCGCAGCGGCCCACATGGCCCGGGACACCAATACGGGCACGCCGTCCTGCTCCAACTCCTTGAACACCGTGCCGTCGGAGCGGATCGTCCCCGCCTTTTCCCACGCCAGCGTCTCCCCGTCCAGCGCGGCGGGCAGGTCGCTCCCGTCGTGGCTCAGAGCGGCATACCAATAGCAGATGCGCCCGTCCGGGCCGATGGTGCGCTTGAGGTAATCTTCTGTCCGGCCCGCCGGGTCGTCAAAATAGAGACCGGGAACATAGTACATCTCTTGGGAAAAGCTGTCCCGCAGGGCGTGCGTCCCCACCCGGAAATGCCCGTCCCTCACCACCTGCGCCAACTCACTCGCCAGCGCGTTTTCCAAGTCGGCAGTGGTGGGGGCGTCCAGCTTTTCCAACGTCCTCTTCACGTTTTCCATCAGCGGTACGAACACATCGTCCCCGCCAAAGTAGTCGTACGCCCCGTAGGTGGTTTTCAACAAGGTCAAGCAGCTGTCCACATCGGCCAGCAACTCCTCCTTGTCCAGCTCCTCCCCCTCGCCCCGGTAGGTGGTAAGCGTTTCCAGCTCGGCCTCCGTATAGATATGGCTTTGCTCCGGGTGATCGACCATATAAAGGGACAGGTCTATGGGTTGTCCCTCGGCGATGGCCCGGCGGCGTTCGTTGACCTCCTCTAAAAAGTCCTCCAGCTCCACCGGCTCGATCCTTTGGGCGGGAGACGGCGGCGGACTGGGGACGGCGGAAACCTCTACCGTTGGCATAGTCGGCAGAGGTACGTTCTCCCTCCTTTGGCAGCCCGTCAGCATCAAAAGCACGCACAGGGACAAAACCCCCGCGCCAAACAGGGTGCGGTTTCCCTTCATCCGGCTCACTTCCGCCCCGCGATGGCCCGGGCGGCCTTGACCCCTGACGCGCCCGCCTGCGCCAGACCGCGGGTCACCCCCGCGCCGTCGCCCACCGCGAAAAAGCCGGGCAGCTTGGTCTCCAGCTCCGCCGAGAGCTGCAGCCGGGAGGAGTAGAACTTCACCTCCGCGCCGTACAAAAGCGTGTCGTAATTGGCCGTGCCGGGGGCGAGCTTGTCCAGCGCGTAGATCATCTCCACGATGT
>CARXAY010000287.1 GCA_949093475.1 uncultured Oscillospiraceae bacterium | reverse complement strand
CGCTATTGCCCAGGGCCTTGTACCGGGCGGAGTCCGCTGCGCTGGGAATCGCCGTCCAGAGATCCGGGAAGCCCTGGAGCCGCTCACATTCTAACGGGGTCAGCCTTCTGATGAGGAGCGGTCCCTCTACGACCAACTTGTCCTGCCCTACATATTGGCTATTAGGCCCCTTGCGGTCACTGCTGGTCAGAGCTCCCACCGTGGCCTGATACACCAGATCGGTGGCGTCCTTGTGCTGCCGTGCGCTCTCCGTGCTGACCACGTCGCCCTCTCTGAACACATCCACCCGCTGGCGGCTGAACACCGCATGGCGGTCCGTGGCGGTCAGAGTGTAAGACACTTTTTCCTGATAGCCGAGACCATTCCCGCCGTTTTGGGGCTGGCGGTCAATTGCGTTTCCAGCGATGCAGATCACGGGTGGCTCCTCCTGTTCCGGGGCAGCTACCAGGGGCAGATTGTTGCCTCCTGTCCCTGCTCTTGCAGAAATCGTGGGGGCAACCTTATGGGGGCCGGTATAACGGGAGTCAATGCCGTGGTTCTCAAAGACCAGCGGCTGGTGCCCATGCTCTTGGGCCCGCAGAGTCCCCGCAACGTCTAAGCTGCACTCCATAACGGCGCCGCCTTGGTCGTTCAGGCAAATGAGCGGTTGATGACCTCCGGCTTGGGCGCGGAGCGTGGTGGTCTGCTCCACAGTAACATCCATCCGTTCACCACCCTGGTCGTTGAGGCACAGGAGCGAGGGCATACAGTTCCCACTTGCGGAGCCCTTCAGGGTGGGTGCGACTTCCTCACTGTATCCGATCCCACCGGCTTTGGCCCCAGCGCCAGCGGAAAAGGCCGCGAACAGCAGTCCTCCGGGGGTTCGGCCACCGCCACCGTCCGCTCCTGCCAGGGTGGGGGCTACCCCATCGGGGAGGAAGATGCGTTTCTGCTGGGTGTCCCAGGGGGTCAGGCAGGGATCGGTGATGAAGGTCTGCTGTTTCATTCCCGGCTGTGCCCCAAGAGCCCCCGCCACATCGTGGAGATCCCGCACCTCATCCCGCTGGTTGGCGGCAAAAGCGATTGGCTCCCCAGTAACGAAGGTCTGCATCTGCATATTGGCGGTAGCCATGAGCGCCCCGGATACGCCGCCCAAGTCGATGCCCTCGTCACGCTGGTTGATATGATAGGCTTTCAAGCTGCCGGGAGGAGCGGATATGGGCGCAAGCCCAGCCTGGGCCATGAGTGCGGCCTTGAGCTGCTCCGGCAGCTCCTTCCCACGCTCGTCAGCCCGCCGCAGGATGCCCAGACAGGCAGTCCTGCTGAGATAATACTTGCGGTCCGGGTGAGGCTCCAGAATGCTGGAGAGCGAGGAGAGGATCGGCTCTCTGGGAGCTACCCCGGTGTTGAGCAGAGTCCCGTCCTCCAGCAAGGGAGAATATATCTCCCAGTGGGCGTCACCCAACAAGTCACCGTGGCCGGGGGTGAGATCTAAGACCTGAATGGGTACGGCAATCAACTCCATCATGTCCCTGCGGGTCGGGCCGTGCTTGGCCTTCTTCTTGGCGGGAGCCTCTGCATAATCATCCGGGTCGAGGAAGGTAAGCTGCCCGTCTATTTCATAGAGTTCAGGTTCCATCGTTTACCTCCTTGCGGGAGAGGGCGTCAAAGAGCAGAAGCGGGGCGGTGAAACCGGCAAAGTCGGCCACAAGGAAGATCCGCTTCCTTCTCTGGGCTACACCCCAATATTGGGCGTCCAGACAGCGCCATGCCAGGGAAAACCTCAAGCCCATATAGATGCACCCAGCCTGTTGCCAGCCATAGGAGAACCAATGGTTGACATAGGCGGAGGGGCAGGACACATGGACAATTTCCTCCAGCACGATGCGGAAGTCCTCGCCCTTGGGCTCTCCGCTGGAGAAGGCTCCCGGCACGTTTTCCCACACCATATACCGGGGACGGATATCTACTCCGGTACGGCCCCG
>CARXAY010000286.1 GCA_949093475.1 uncultured Oscillospiraceae bacterium | reverse complement strand
GGACGTAACCGACCCTGCCGAGGATTTTTCCGTGGCCCGGTATGTAGACATGGCCGCGCCCATCGTGGAGGACATTTTGCGCCGGGGCAAGCGGCCGTTCCTCGTGGGCGGCACAGGGCTTTATATCGACAACCTGCTGGCCGGGCGGAGCTTTCCACCCTTTTCCGGCAAGATCCGTCAGGAATTGACTGCGCGGGTGGAAGAGGAGGGGCTGGACAAGCTCTACAACCAGCTGGGCCGGGTAGATCCCGTCCGGCAGGGGGAGATCAGCCCCAACGATGAAAAACGTATCCTCCGGGCGCTGGAGGTCTTCTATGAGACGGACAAGCCCATGTCGGAATGGAACGCGGAGAGCAAGACCCAGCCTCCCCTGTTTGAAGCTGTCCGCATCGGGCTGGACTTTCAGGAACGCGCCGCCCTATGGGCGCGCATCGACGCCCGGGTGGACGAGATGATGGCAAGGGGGCTGATGGAGGAGGCGGCGGGGCTGCTCCGCCGGAGTGTGCCCCCTACGGCCACCGCCATGCAGGCCATCGGCTACAAGGAGCTGACCGCCGCCCTGCTGGGCCATGAGTCCCCAGAGGGCGCCGCCGCGATGGTGAAGCTCCGCACCCGCCAATACGCCAAGCGGCAGCTCTCATGGTTTCGCCGGGAGAAGGATACCTTCTGGGTTCGATGGGAGAATGAGCCAAATTTTTCCCGCGGATTATTAAATTCGACAGCTTTCCTCAAAGAACGGGGTATATAATACGGTCGGCGAAAGCCAAATATACACCATTCAAAGAGGAGCGATAGACACATGAAGACCGCAAAGAACTTACAGGACGCATTTCTCACCCGCTGCCGCACCGCCCGTATGCCCGTGACCGTATTTCTGATGAACGGCTTCCAGATCCGGGGATACATCACCGGCTTTGACCCCTACATGGTAGTGGTGCAGTCAGAGGAGAAACAACAGGTCATCTACAAGCACGCCGTATCCACCATTGTCCCGGAACGCCGCATGGAGCTGGAATTTGCGGAGGAGGCCACGGAGCGGTAACGGCGGCGTATCCCGAAGGGGAAAGGTCGTGTACTTATGAAGCAAGGCACTGTCATTACAAGGGTGGTCATTCTGCTCCTGTTTGCCGCCGTGCTGGCCTATCTGGGCTTTACGGTCTGGCAGGGGCTTTCCGAGCCCTACCAGCTGGTGGCGACCTATGCCTACCAGATGGACGACGGCCTTGCGCTGGACGGCGTGGTGGTGCGCCGGGAGGCGGTGATCGAGGGCCGCTCCGACCTCTCCGAGGTGCTGCCGCAGGAGGGGGAAAAGGTGGCCGCCGGGGCGACGGTGGCGCTGGTATACAGCAACGCCTCCGCCATGGAGGATCGCCGGGAGGCCAAGGAGCTGCGCCTTCAGCTGGAGCAGCTCAACTACGCCATGCGCCGCAACGACTCCATGGGGGATTCCAACAAGCTGGACAGTCAGCTGGTCACCACGCTGGCGGAGCTGAAGACCGCGTCCTCCAGCGGGGAGCTGGGCGGTCTGGAGGAGCAGGGCCTTGACCTGCGCAGTCTGGTGCTCAAGCGCACCGGCGACCTGACCACCAACGCCCAAAGTCTGGCGGCGCTGCAAGCGGCGGCGTCGGGGATCGAGGCGCAGCTGAAAACCCTGAATACCTCCTCCGGTCAGCTCACCCGCCATGTGACGGTGAACCAGAGCGGGATCTTTTCCGGCTTGGCCGACGGGCTGGAGGGACAGCTCACCCCCGATGTTCTGGACGAACTGACGGTGGGGCGGCTGGATCAGCTCCTCCAGAGCGAGATCACCCCCTCCCCAACCGCCATCGGGAAGCTCATTACCGGCTCGACGTGGTATTTTGCCACCAGTGTGGACGACGCTTCCGCCCAGCGGCTGGAAGAGGGGGAACGCTACACCTTGGCCTTTTCCGGCGACTTCGACAAAGAGGTCTCCATGCGGCTGGAGCGTCTGGG
>CARXAY010000285.1 GCA_949093475.1 uncultured Oscillospiraceae bacterium | reverse complement strand
GGCAATGACCACGTCCAGCATGATGTTGCCCGTTCCGATGCCGCTGTGGATATGGGGAGCGGCGGAAATGTGAAGGTTTTTCATCAGTTCTTCCCCTCCTCTTTCTCTTTCTTGGCGGCGGCGTATTTTTTCAGCCAGCCCTTGGCCTCCTGATTCCAGCCCAGCAGCGGGCGGTGGGCCGGACAGATGTAGGAGCAGCAGCCGCAGTCCACGCACTGGCGCACGCCGGTGTCGATGAGCTTGGCCTCCTTGGCCTCCTCATCCTTGGTCTGGAGCGCGCCGTAGACAGCCCAGACAGTGATATTGATGGGGCACTTCTCCACGCACTTGCCGCAGTGGATACAGTTGGTGGCGTCGGGAAGAACGGCGTGCTTCTCATCAAAGACCAGCACGGCGTTGGAGACCTTGACGATAGGGCTGTCCACCGACACCACGGCGTTACCGTTCATTGGCCCGCCGATGACCACCTTGCCCGGCTCGCCGTTCAGCTCCACCTGCTCCAGCAGGTAGCTGATGCGCGTGCCGATGGGGGCAATGAAGTTCTTGGGGGTCTTGACGCCGGGGCCGTCCACCGTGACGATACGCTCCACCAGCGGCATACCCGTCTCCATGTACTCCGCCATCTTGGCGAAGGAGGAGACGTTGATGATGACGGCGTGGAAAGCGGGAAAACGCTTGCCCGCGATGGCCACGCGGCCGGTGGCGTTGTAGAGGGTCACCTGCTTCGCACCCTGAGGATAAATGGCCTCCAGCTCATGCACCTTGGCATAGGGCTTGTCCGCCAACGCCGCCTTCAGCTTGGCGATGGCGTCGGGCTTGTTCTTCTCCACACAGATGAGGAAGGTGGCGTCTTTCAAATACTCCATCATGTTGTTGCGGAGGTACTCCACGCCCTTCACGATGAGGTCGGTGTGATCCAGCATCATGCGGTGGTCGGAGGTGATGTACGGCTCGCACTCGGCGGCGTTGACCAGCACGGTGTCCACCGTGTACTGGCCGCTGCACATCTCGTTGAACTTGGCCCAAGTGGGGAAGGCCGCGCCGCCAAGGCCTACAAGGCCGCTCTCACGGAGGGCCTGTAAAAACTCCTGCGTGCCGTTGACCACAGGGGGCTTCAGGTCGGGGTCTTTCTCCATCTTGCCGTCGCTCTCAATGCGGATGGCGAGGGTCGTGCCCCCCTTGGCGGTGGGGATGGGGGAGATCTCAGCTACCGTGCCGGACACGGTGGCGTGGACAGGGGAGGAAAAACGCCCCTCTTCTCTTGCAATGAGCTGCCCCACCCGCACATAGTCGCCCACCTTGACGATGGGCTCCGCGTCATGCCCCGAGTGCATATTCATGGGCAGGATGACCTCGCTGGGTACAGGGAGGCGCACCGGCTCACACGCGGCGGTGTGTTTGTTGTGGGGAACGTGCAACGACGAAATGTTTTTTCGTTTCAGCATGTTGCCTCTCTCCTTCTTTGTTGCTATTTTGTATCTGAATCCCGTTCGATCGGGTGGATTCCGTTGGTATAGGTCTGGCCGCCGTCCAAGTCGATCCAAAGCACGTCGATCTCGTCATCCATGCGGTCAATCAGCGCTTGTCCTTCCTCCTGCGGCATACAGAAAAGCGCGGTGGACAGCGCGTCGGCCAGTCCGCTGTCCTTGGTGATGACGGACACGGAGGCGAAATACCGGGCGGGCATCAGGGTGTCGGGGTCGATAATGTGGTGGTACGATACGCCGTCCACGGTGAAAAACCGCTCGTAGATCCCCGAAGTCACACAGGAGGTATCCGCCAGCTCCAAATACATGGCGTAAGCACTCTCATGGTCAAAGGGGTCTTTGATGCCGGTGTTCCATCCGCTGCCGTCAGGTTTTTCGCCGATGATGCGGATGTTGCCGCCAATATTGAGGACGTAGCTCTCCGCGCCCCTTTCCTCCAGCAGCCGGGCCGCCTGCTCAGTGGCGTATCCCTTTCCGATGGCTCCCACATCCAGC
>CARXAY010000284.1 GCA_949093475.1 uncultured Oscillospiraceae bacterium | reverse complement strand
GGGCGGGCACGCTCCGGCTATGGCTGCGGCGCAGGTCGCCTATGACTGCCGCGCACTGGCGGGAAAGCTGATGGGGGTGGAAGAACCGGAGCGGGTGGTGTTTACCTTGAACGCCACCCACAGTCTCAACATCGCCATCCGTTCACTGGTAAGACCGGGGGATACGGTGGTGGTTTCCGGCTGGGAGCATAACGCCGTGACCCGGCCGCTAAAGGCGCTGAACGCCAAGATCAAGGTGGCCGCCGGGCCATTGTTCGATCAGGAGGCGGTGTTGGCCGCCTTTGAACGGCAACTGACCAAAGAGGTGGCCTGCGCCGTCTGCACACAATGCTCCAACGTGTTCGGCATGATCCTGCCCATTCCGCAAATTGCGGCCCTCTGCCGGGAGCGGGGGATTCCCTTGATCGTAGATGCGTCTCAGGGCGCAGGCTGTCTGCCTATCGACGCAGACGGCTGGGGTGCGGCGTTTGTGGCTATGCCGGGGCACAAGGGCCTCTACGGGCCGCAGGGAACGGGACTGCTGCTTTGCGGCAGGGACGCTGCTCCCGTGCCGCTGCTTCAGGGCGGCACCGGCAGCGATTCTATCAATCAGGAGATGCCGGAGTTTTTGCCCGACCGTCTGGAGGCGGGAACGCACAACATTGCCGGCGTGGCCGGACTGCTGGAGGGTCTGCGCTTCGTATCCGCGCAAGGGACGCAGGCCATTCTGGCCCATGAGCGCAAGCTGCTTGCCCATACTGTAGACACGTTGGGACAATTGCCGGGGGTAGAGCTGTTCCACGATCCTCTTCGGAAGGGGCAGACTGGGGTAGTTTCCTTCCGGCTGGCCCGAATGGACTGCGAGACTGCGGCGGAATGGTTGGGAGAGCGCGGCGCGGCGGTGCGCGCAGGATTGCACTGTGCGCCCTTTGCCCACCGGAGTCAGGGAACGCTGGATACCGGGACGGTACGCGTCAGCTTCTCGGCCTTTAACACCCCCAAAGAGGTAGAATGCTTTGGCAAAATGCTGGAAACCTTGATACGCAAAGGCGCTTGAGGCAACAGCGTATATGTTTGGGCGGCCCGAAAGGGGCCGCCTTTTTTTGAAAGTTAGGGGTTGACTTTAACGACAAAAAGTGCTAAAGTAGTGACAACCTTGAAAAAGGAGGCGCGACCATGGCGAAGAACTTCAGTTATGAGTTTGGATATTGCTACCGCTATTATTATGATAGCGGCGATTTGTCCTGCTCGTGACTGTCGAAAAGCCAAGCGCGCTGGCGAGGAGACGGCCCTGAGTGGGACGGCTCCTTTTTTCTTTGCAAAAATCAGAAAGGGCGGGAAGAATCATGGTTCTCATTATGAAATCCAAGTACACGCAGGAGCAGCTTCAAGAGGCCATCGCAGCCATGGAGGCGGGCGGGGTCAAGGTGATGATCTCCAAGGGCAGCGAGACCACCATTTTGGGCGCGGAAGGCAACTCAGCCAAGCTGGACGAGGAATACCTCAGCCAACTGCCCGGCGTGGAGCGGGTGATGCGGGTCAGCGAGCCGTTTAAAGTCGCTAACCGCAAATACCATCCAGACGATTCGGTCATCGACATCGGAAACGGTGTGAGCGTCGGCGGAAAAAAGCTGACGGTGATCGCAGGGCCTTGCTCGGTAGAGAGTGAAGCGCAGATCGTAGAAGTTGCAAAGGCGGTGAAGCAGAGCGGCGCCACAGCCCTGCGCGGCGGGGCATACAAGCCCCGCACGTCCCCCTATGCGTTTCAGGGGATGGGAGTGGAGGGTGTCCGTCTGTTGATGGAGGCACGGGAAAAGACGGGGATGCCCATTGTCACTGAGCTGATGAGTGCGGATCAGCTTCCCTTCTTCGAGGAATGTGTGGACGTGATCCAGATCGGGGCGCGCAATATGCAGAACTTTGACCTTTTGAAGAAGGTGGGCCGGTGTAGGAAGCCGGTCTTGCTCAAGCGCGGTCTTTCCTCCACCATTGAGGAGTGGCTGA
>CARXAY010000283.1 GCA_949093475.1 uncultured Oscillospiraceae bacterium | reverse complement strand
CGAACACATCGCCTGCCACCAGCACGGTGCCCAAATCCAAGCTCAGATCGGACATAGGGGTCACGTGCTTCATGGAGACCTTGCCAAAGATCTTTCGGTCGTCCGTTTCCTTCCCGTGATCTTCCCGCTTGGCTTCCTGCATGTTTACCGTCTCCCTTTTCGTTTTTTCAGATGTGATAACAAGATCCGGCGCAGGGGGTCGCAATATTGCTTCACAGTTCATACGCCACCCCATCGTCCAAGGCGATTACCGGATGGGGGCTGACCGCTTTGGACAGCTGCTCCGGAGCGTCGGTGTGGATGGGGATAACGCCGACCCGGGGTCGGACGACATCGCACACGGCCTTGACCTGTTCCGGGGAGCCGTGGCCGCTGGCGTGGAGGATCACACTGTTTTGGCCATCCAAAAGTGCTTGGAGCGCGGGATCGCGCTCCAGGTAGCCTGTCCACATGGAGTAGACGAAAAGGCTCTCCTTGGGATCAAACCGCTCCGCCAGCGAGCGGGCCCACTCCCCGCTCCGAACGGGCATACAGAACCCTTTTTCCTTCATCAAAGGCAGGAGGTTTTGTCCGTAGGTCAGTACCCGGGAGAAGTCATAGAGAGGGCTTTTCTCCCCGCTATGCCGGGTGACCACATCCAGAATGCTTTTTTGGTAGCCGTCGCAGACAAAGCACCGCCCGGCCTTTTTCGCCGCGGCGGCAAAGGCGGCCAGACGGTCGATGTTGGTGGAGGAGCACAGGAGGAAGACGTACTTGTGCTCCCGGAGCAGTTTGTCAGCCTTGCGTTCCACATCGCGCTCCGTTACCACCTCCTGCCCCGGCCGGGAAAAGGTGGTGCCCTCGGTGATGAGCACGTCCACCTGGCCCACATACTTTTCCAAGGCGGTCAAAACGCCCTTTCCCTTAAACCCGTGAAGACGGTAATCCCCAGTGTGAAGGATCTTTTTCCTCTGCGCTTCGACGAGAAACATATAAGCGTCGTAGGCGGAGTGATCCACCGCCAGAGGCGTGACTTGCATATCCCTCACCCGCACCCTTCCCAAAGGATGAAGGGGCCGTATGGCCGCCAGAGTCTCCGCTGTGGCCGCCGAATGATGCGCGGAGACACGCTGTTGATAGAGGGAGAAGATCTCCTTTGCCGCGCCGCCCATGTAGAGGGGAATGCCGGGGAGGATGGAGGAGAGCTGGCCCACGTGGTCGCCGTGGTAGTGGGTGAAAAACACCCCGCCGCAGTCGGGCTTTCCATGGGTCATGCCCTCCAACTCAAGGGGGCGGGCGACCTGGCCTGGCTCAGGCAGCTCGTCTCCGAAGTCGATGAGGATGCGGGCCTGGTCGGTGCGGATCTCGGTACAGCACCCGCCGATCTGGTGGGCGCCCCGGTGGATCACAATTTGCATATTTTGTACGCCTTTTCTCCCTTGACCTCGTCAAAGCGGAAAACGGTGATCTCAGCTTTAGTCAAGAGTTCTTTTAAGCTTGGGTCGATCTTCTCGTACTCCGTGTCTTGGCGGGAACCTTTAAAAAACGCGATTGCCTTACGATATTTCCCCTCTGGATAGCCCAGTGTATACGTCATGATCTCAGCCACCATACGAAGGAGGCTTTCGGTGTTTTCCAACACCTTGTAGCCCTTCTTGGCTGTGGGGTCCGGCACAATGCGCTTCGGCGGCTTTACCTCGGTGGCATATTTTTTGCCGTCTTTGCCTGCAAGAATCAGGTCGATCTCTCCAATTCCGTCCCCGTAATAGAAGGCGGGGACTTCGTAATCCTCAATGTGATACTCGCTGTCGACCGCAATGTATGGACGTTCCAACCGGAACTTGCAGGTCTCGCATTCCTTCTTGTGGCCGCTTTTTTTGAAATAGAGACATCTGCACATACGTTTTTCCGTAAAGCTAGCGCTGTCAAAGCGTTTGCAATAATTGTGATCCCCTGCGTGAAATTTTCCGTGTTTTTTATACGTGTCCGGCGTAATCGGCTGGCCGGGCTGGCCG
>CARXAY010000282.1 GCA_949093475.1 uncultured Oscillospiraceae bacterium | reverse complement strand
AACGAGCAGACCTCGGCGGCCTATCTCAAGCAGCTCATGGAGATCACCCCCACCTCCGCCAACGTCTCCCTCTATGTGGACATCGTGCGGGACAAGGCGCTGCTACGGCGTCTTTCCTTGGCCTGCGGCGACATTGAAGCGCAGGTGCGGGAGGGGAAAGAGGAGGGCTCGGCCCTTTTGGAGCTGGCGGAGCAGCGCATCTATGCCCTGCGGGAGGGTCGAGGGGTGACGGGGCTGGAGCCCCTGTCCGGCATCGTGCCCTCTTTGCTGGAGCGGTTGGGAGAGCTGGCTGCGTCCGGCGACCAGCTCCCCGGCATCTCCACGGGCCTGAAGGTGCTTGACCGGGCCTTGACCGGCCTCAACAAGTCCGACCTTATCATTTTGGCGGCCCGCCCCGGCATGGGTAAGACCTCCATGGCGCTGAACATGGCCCTCCACGCGGGCAAATTCTCCGGCAAGTCGGTGGCGGTATTTTCCTTGGAGATGTCCAAGGAGCAGCTTGGTATGCGGCTTTTGTCCGGGGAGGCTCTCATTGAAAACCGGGATCTGGCCATCGGGCGGCTCAGCGACGACGACTGGGCCAGAGTGGCCAACGCCGCCAACATCCTGTCCCACACGGATATGTATATCGACGACGACCCCTCCCTTACCGTGGCGGATATGAAGGCCAAGTGCCGCCGGGTGAAGGAGCTGGGGCTGGTGGTGGTGGACTACCTTCAGCTCATGACCTCCGCCGGGGGCAAGCAGTCCTACGGCGGCGAGAGCCGCCAGCAGGCGGTGAGCGATATTTCCCGGGCATTAAAGATCATGGCCAAGGAGCTGGAAGTGCCTATTTTGTGCCTGTCCCAGCTCTCCCGCGCCAACGAAAAGGACAAGACCACCGTCCGCCGTCCCCGCCTGAGCGACCTGCGGGACTCCGGCGCCATCGAGCAGGACGCGGACATCGTGCTGTTTCTCCACCGGGAGGACTACTACGGGGAGGAAAACGAGGACACCAACCCCAACGAGGCGGAGTGTATCATCGCCAAAAACCGCCACGGCGAGACGGGCATCGTCCGTCTGGGCTGGCGGCCGCAGTTCACCTCCTTCATCGACCCGGAGGAAGTGGATTACGTCCACGACGAGTATTAAATGGAACGTATTTTGCACTTTTCCCGGCAAATGGAGCTGCTGCCGGAGGGGGAACTGATCCTCTGCGCCCTCTCCGGAGGGCGGGATTCGGTGGCCCTGCTCCACTTTTTGAAAGAACACGGTTTTTTGGTGGCCGCCGCCCATTTTGACCACCATTTGCGGCCCGATTCCCCGGTGGACGCGGAATTTTGCCGCCAATTGTGCCGGGAGTGGAACATCCCCTGCTATGTGGGGGAGGGACGGGTCGGCGAACAGCCGGGGAACACCGAGGCCAACGCCCGCGCCGCCCGGTACGCCTTCTTGGAGGAGACGGCGGCGCAGATCGGGGCGGCGGTGATCGCCACCGCCCACAACGCCGACGACAATTTGGAGACCGTCCTCCTCCACCTCACCCGCGGCTGCGGCCTCAACGGCCTGACGGGCATCCGCCCCCGGTGGGGGAGGGTGGTGCGGCCCATGCTCAAGACCCCCCGCGCCGCCGTGGACTCGTATGTGGAGGAGTTTTCCCTCCCCTTTCGGGAGGACGCCACCAACGCGGACACCGCTTACGTCCGCAACCGCCTGCGCCATCAGGTGCTTCCCGTGCTGCGCTCGGTCAACCCGAAAGTAGCGGAGGCGGTGGGCCGGATGACGGAGACCCTGCGCTCGGATCAGGAATTTTTGATAAAGCACCGCCCGGCGGCCTCCCCGCCGCCTGTTTACCCGCCGCTGACCCCCTTAGAGCTGCCGGGGGAGGGATGTTTTGACACCCCCCTGTGGACGCTGACGCTGAAGCGGGGAAAGACGCCGGACTGCCCCCCCACGCCGGACGCCTTCTCCCTGCGCGTCCCGCCCAGCGGGAGGCTTTGGCTTCGCTCCAGAGCGCG
>CARXAY010000281.1 GCA_949093475.1 uncultured Oscillospiraceae bacterium | reverse complement strand
AAAAATACGGTGGGGACGCTGCCGTGGGGGCGGTGACCATCGCCTCGTCGGTGATGCAGACGGTGTGGATGCCCTTTCAGGGGCTGGCCCAAGGGGCGCAGCCCATCGTGGGCTTCAACTACGGCGCGGGCAATCTTGACCGGGTGAAGGAGACCTTCAAGCTCCTGTGCCTTTGGTCGGCGGGCTTTGCCTTGGTGATGTGGGGGCTGATCGAGCTGTTCCCCGGCGCGTTCGTGGCGATTTTCAACAACAAGCCGGAGCTGGTAGCCATCGCCACGTGGACGCTGCGGGTGTATATGGCGGGAATGGTGGCGCTGGGGGTTCAGTCCGCCTGCCAGCAGACCTTTGTGGCGCTGGGACAGGCCAAGATCTCCCTCTTTTTGGCCCTGCTGCGGAAGATCATTCTGCTCATCCCCTTGATCTACATTTTCCCCCTGCTTTTGGGGGACAAGGTGCTGGCGGTCTTTTTGGCCGAGCCCGCCGCCGACCTCATCGCCGGAGTCTCCACCGCCTGCGTGTTCGCTTGGCGTTTCCCCAAAATACTGGCGAAGCGCAAGAAAGAACTAGAACACTCGGAGGCATAAACGCAAAGCATTGTCCTGTTTGGATTCAAAACCGCTGGCATAAAGGAGGACACCCCAATGAATGAATTGACTTGGCGGGAAAGGGGACGGCTGTGGCTGCGGCTGGGCCTGCGTCTGGGGGTCGCGTTGCTGACGGTGTGGCTCATCGTGCGGGTGGGCCTTCCCCTTGTCAACCTGCTTATGCCCTTTGTGGCGGCGCTGGGGCTGGCGTGGATGCTCAACCCCGCCATCCGCTTTTTGCAAAAAAAGCTGGGCTGGAAGCGCAACACCCTCTCCCTCATCCTCGTTTTGGTGTGCATCTTCGTGGTGGGCGCGCTGGCGGCGGGGCTGGTCTACTCGCTGGTGAGTCAGGTGCTTTCCTTTTTGGAAAACTGGCAGCCCTTGTGGTCGGACACCATGTACGCGCTGGACTCCATCACCGGCTTTTTGGAGGACGCCCTCAAGCCTTTGCCTACGGAGACCTACACCCAGCTCTCCGGCCTGCTGGAGCGGCTGGTGGGCTGGCTGGAGAGCGCCGTGCCCCAGCTTCTCACCCGCGCCGCGGGCAGCGCGGGAAATGTGGCCATGTCCCTCCCCGCTTGGGTCATCGGCTTTGTCATTTTCCTCATGGCGTCTTATTTTATCTCCTCCGATTACCCCCATCTGCGCTTTAAGGTGACCCAGAGCATTCCCAAGGAGTTCCGCGGGTTCTTTTCCGACGTGAAGCGGGTGGCGGTGGACGCCTTCGGCGGCTATGTCAAGGCGGAGCTGATCCTGAGCGGGGTCATCTTCCTGATCCTGCTGGTAGGCTTTCTCCTCATGGGCGAGCCCTACGCCCTCCTGCTGGCCTTTATTTTGGGGGTGATGGATTTCATCCCCATCATCGGCTCAGGCACGGCCATGGTGCCTTGGGCGGTGATCGACGTGGTGCTGGGCAACTACCGCCACGCCATAGAGCTGATGGTGGTGTGGGGGGTCATCGCGGTGTTCCGCCGGGTGGCCGAGCCTAAGGTGGTGGGCGACCAGACCGGCCTCTCCCCCATCGCCAGTCTGGTGAGCATCTATGTGGGGATGCGGCTGGGCGGCGTGGCGGGGATGATCTTAGGGCCGGTGGTGTGTCTGGTGGCCCTTTCCATCCTCCGGGGCGGAGTGCTGGACTCCACCTTCGCCGATCTGCGTCTGGCCATGACCGACATCATCGCCATCCTCAAGGGCGGCAAAAACCAAGGCGGAAACAATTCAAAAAAGATGTAAAGATTGGCCATACTTCTGTCATAAATCCCGGTTATCCTATGGCTTGTAAACCACAGCGCGGCATTTTGTGCGATTGTAAACCGCCAAGGCTTTTTCAGTTGACAAAGGAGTGACCGTCATGTATTACAGCGACTATAACCGGCAGGAGAACCCCCTCCTGCCCGCCGAATGTTCCGTGGAGCCG
>CARXAY010000280.1 GCA_949093475.1 uncultured Oscillospiraceae bacterium | reverse complement strand
GCGGGGTGCGCCCTCTCGGAGGACGTGCCCCCGAATTCCACCGTCCTGCCCGGCAGGGCCGTGATCCGGCCCGGCACGCCGGGCCGTGACAACTCCTTCCGCACGCCCCCTCCGGCCTTCTCATAAGGAGGGCGCGCCGTGGTAGAGCTGTTGATCGGACGGGCCGGGGCGGGGAAGTCTCAGGCCGTGTTGGAGCGCATGGCCGCCGCCCACCGGGCGCGGCGGCAAATTTTGATCGTACCCGAACAGTATTCCCACCGTGCGGAGCGCCGCGTGTGCGCCGTGGGTGGGAATTCCTTGTCTCTTGGCTCGGAGGTGCTTACCTTCACCCGGCTGGCCACCCGCGTGTTCGCACAGGCGGGCGGGCTGGCCGCGCCGACGCTGGACGACGGCGGGCGGCTGCTGGTGATGTATCTGGCGGTGAAGGAGGTCAGCGAGGGGTTGTCCGTCTACCGCCGTCCCTCCCGCAAAAGCGCGTTTTTGACAGGGCTTTTGAATACGCTGGACGAGTGCAAAAGCTACCGCGCAGACCCCGCAGCTCTGGCCAGAGCGGGCGGGGAGCTGGGGGGCGCGACAGGGGAGAAGCTGCATGATCTGGGGCTGATCTTCACCGCCTACGACCGGCTGTGCGGCGCGCTGGGGGCTGACCCGCGGGACAAGCTGACCCGCTTGGCGGAGGCTCTCAAGACCTCCCGCTGGGCGGCGGGAACGGACATCTATTTAGACGGCTTTACCGACTTTACCCCCCAGCAGGGGCTGGTGCTGTCCGCCCTCATGGAGCAGGCCCACAGCGTCACTGTGGCGCTGACCTGCGACCACCTGTTGGAGGACGAGGACGGTCTGGGTATTTTCTCCCCCGCCCGAAAGACGGCGGCCTACCTGAAGCGACTGGCCAAGGACGCAGGGCAGACGGTTCAGGTAGAGACGGTGGTGCGGACAAAGGGTGACAAGTCCCCCGCCTTGACATACTTGGAAGCCAACCTCTTTGCCGACCACGCCGCGCCTTGGGAGGGGGAGCGGGGGGTGATCTGCGCCGCCCCGGACGACCCCCGCAAAGAGGTGGAGTGGGTGTGCGCCGAGATCCTGCGTCTGGTACGCATGGAGGGCTGCCGGTTTCGGGAGATCGCGGTCACGGCGCGGACGCTGGAGGGCTACGAGGCCCTCATCGACGACACCTTCCCCCGGTTCGGCATCCCGGTGTTTTTGGCCCGCACGCAGGACATTTTGGAAAAGCCGGTGCTGGCCCTCATCACCTCCGCGCTGGCGGCGGTGTCGGGGGGATACCGCTATGAGGATCTGTTCCGCTATCTGAAAACCGGGCTGGCGGGGGTGGAGGACGACCAGCGCGACCGGCTGGAGAACTATGTACTCACTTGGGACATCAAGGGCAGCCGCTGGACGGCGGACAAGCCTTGGCATATGCACCCAGACGGCTACGGCCGCGAGTTTACCGAGGGGGACGAGGCGCGTCTGGCGGCCTTGGACGGCCTGCGCCGCAGGATCATCGCGCCGCTGGAGCGGCTGCGTACCGCCCCCGGCAGCACGGGCCGGGACGGGGCCATGGCCCTTTACGCCTTTTTGGAGGAGATCCGCCTGCCGGAGACGCTGGCGGGGCGGGTGGAGACCCTGACGGAGCGGGAGGAGCTGAATTTAGCGGAGGAGTACAAGCAGCTCTGGGACATTTTGGTGGGGGCGCTGGAGACCTGCGCCCGCCTGCTCCGGGATGTGGAGATGGACATGGAGGAGTTTGCCCGGCTCTTTGCCCTGACTCTGTCCCAGTATCAGGTGGGCACGATCCCGGTGGCCTTAGACCGGGTGACGGCCGGGCCGTGCCCCCGGCTGGGCTATGAGAGCTACAAAGCGGTGTTCTTTTTGGGGTGCGACGACAGACACCTGCCCCAGTGTGCGCCGTCGCCGGGGCTGCTCACCGACGACGACCGCCTTGCGTTGGAGGAGCTGGGCCTTTCCTTAGCTCCCCGGATGGAGGACAAGCTGTGCCGGGAGATGACCATCGCCTACAATGCCTGCAC
>CARXAY010000279.1 GCA_949093475.1 uncultured Oscillospiraceae bacterium | reverse complement strand
TCCTCACCGTCGGGGTCACGGCGATCCTCGTTTAGGCATACATTGGCCCAGAGGTGAATTGCCATGGGCCTGTTTTGGGAGAGCTTATTGGCCTTTTTCGCCGCCGTGGGCGTGGTTCAGGTGGCCCGCTGGCTCTGGCAGGGCGTTTGGCGGCGAAGGGGGCGAAGGTGAGGTGGAGAAGTGACCGAGGATGCGCTGCGTCTAAAGGGCAAGGTAGACAGCGTGATCTACCGCAACGACGAAAACGGCTATACCGTCCTGCGCTTGGCGGCGGAGGGCTTGGATGAGCCTGCCACCGTGGTGGGGTGTATGCCCGGCGTGTCGGTGGGGGAGCAGCTTGTGGTCACGGGGACTTGGGGGCATCACGCCACCTACGGCGCGCAGTTCAAGGCCCGCACCATGGAGCGTTCCCTCCCTGAGGGGGCGGACGCGATCTTGGAATACCTTTCCTCCGGGGCGATCAAGGGCATTGGGGCGATCACCGCCCGGCGGCTGGTGGAGGAGTTCGGCGACGAGACGCTGGCGGTGCTGGAGGAGCATCCAGACAAGCTGAAGTCCATCAAGGGGATGACCCCCAAGCGGGCCAGAGAGATCGGCGAGGCGTTCAAGGAGCAGATGGGGATGCGCCGTCTGCTGGACTTTCTGCGCCGCCACGCCCTGAGCGCCGATCTGGCCCTGCCCCTCTACCGTCTGTACGGCTTGGACGCGCTGGAGCGGGTGAAGGACGACCCCTATCTCCTCACCCGGCCGGGGCTGGACGTGGTGTTTCAGGCGGCGGACGCGCTGGCGGTGGAGCTGGGGGTGGACGCCGCCGATCCCCAGCGGCTGGAGGCGGGGCTGCTCTTTGAGCTGCGCCACAACGCCGGGAACGGCCACACCTTTTTGCCGGTGGACAAGCTCCTGCCCGCCACCACACGGCTTTTGAATCTGGAAAGCCCGGAGATCCTGCTGAGTGCGTTGGAGAGTCTGGAGCGCCACGGGGAGACCGTGCGGGAAACGGCGCTGGGCAGGGACAGCGTCTATCTGGCGGAGCTTTACGAGGCGGAGGCGTACGTCGCCGCCCGGCTGGAGGAGATGGCCCGCCCGGAGCTGCCTGTGCCGGAGGGGTTTGACCGGGTGGTGGAGAGGATCCAGCGGGAGCAGGGCATCGAATACGCGCCCTTGCAGCGGGAGGCTATGGAGCTGGCGGCCAAGCGGCAGGTGATGCTTCTCACCGGTGGGCCGGGCACGGGCAAGACCACCTCTCTGCGGGGGGTGCTGGCTCTCTTTGAGTCCATGGGGCTGGAGACCGCCCTTGCCGCCCCCACGGGCCGCGCCGCCAAGCGGCTGGGGGAGACCTGCGGGCAGGAGGCGTACACCATCCACCGCCTGCTGGAGACCCACTATGACGACGCCACCGGGCGGCTGGTGTTCACCCACGGGCAGGACGACCCCTTGAAGGCGGACGCAGTCATCGTGGATGAGACCTCCATGGTGGACATTCCCCTCATGGCCGCGCTGCTGGCGGGCCTTCGCGGCGACTGCCGTCTGGTGCTGGTGGGCGACCCCAACCAGCTTCCCTCGGTCGGGCCGGGGTGTATGCTGGCCGACCTTTTGAAAAGCGGGGTCATTCCCGCCATCTCCCTCATTGAGATCTTCCGTCAGGCGGCGATGAGCGCCATTGTCCGCTCCGCCCATGAGATCCACCACGGCATCGTGCCCCAACTGCGCTCCTTCGACGGGGACTTTTTCTTCCTCAAGCGCTACCATCCCCAAAAGGCGGTGGACACCATCGTGGAGCTGGTCAAGACCCGCCTGCCCACGAAAATGGGCATCCCCTCCCATCAGGTTCAGGTGCTGTCCCCCACCCGCCGTTATCCCACCGGGACGGCCAACCTCAACCGGGAGCTTCAGGCGGCCCTGAATCCCCCCGCCCCCGGCAAGCCGGAGAAGGCGTTTGGCAGCGTGACCTTCCGTTTGGGCGACCGGGTGATGCAGATGAAGAATCACTGCAATGCGGCTCTTTACAATGAACAGGGGAGCCCGATCGGGAAAGGTATATTCAACGGCGATG
>CARXAY010000278.1 GCA_949093475.1 uncultured Oscillospiraceae bacterium | reverse complement strand
AGCATACACAGCCGCAGGCGGCTCTTTTCCCCGCCGGCGAGGGAGGAGCCGGTCTTGAACACGTCCTCCCCCCGGAACTGGAACGCGGCCAGACGGTCGCGGGCCTCTCGGGTGGAGCAGTTGCAGCCGTAGAGCATGGTGTCCACTAAATTGCGCTCGGGGTGGTCAAAGACCACCTGCTGGGGCAGGTAGCCCACCTTGACCGTCGGGCCGAAGCGAACGAGACCGGAGGAGGGCGGCTCATCCCCCAAAAGAATTTTCAGGAAGGTGGACTTGCCTGTGCCGTTGTCCCCCAAAAGGGCGATGCGCTCCCCGCCGGTGACCACTAAGTTCACGTCGTGAAAGAGGGTGCGCTCGCCAAAGGCTTTGGAGAGGGCCACGGTGGAAAACACCTCGTCGCCGTGGAACTCCCGCTCCCCGAAGGAGGCGGTCATGGCCCGGCGCTCTTTGGGTTTTTCGGTGGTACGCATTTTCTCCATGCGCTTTTCCATGGAGAAGGCCCGCTTGTGGAGCTTGTCGTTGCCCATAAAGGCCCAGAGGTGGAGCTTGTCCACCGCCGCCTGAAGCTGCTCTAACTTGGCCTGCTCCTTTTCGTAACGCTTGAGCTGCTCGTCGAAGCGGCGCTTCTTTTCCACCACATAGAAGGAATAATTTCCGGCGTAAAAGTTGACCTTGCCCTCCTCCAGCTCCACAATGCGTTTGACCACCCTGTCTAAGAAATAGCGGTCGTGGGAGATGGCGAGGACGGTGCCCTTGAACTTGCTGAGATAGTTCTCCAGCCATTCGGTGGCGTGGAGATCCAGATGGTTGGTAGGTTCGTCCAACAAAAGAAGGTCGGTGTCCTCCAAAATGAGGCGGGCCAGATTCACCCGCGTTTTCTCCCCGCCGGAGAGGGCGGCAAATTCCTGCCGGCGCATCTCCGCGGGAATCCCAAGGCCCGCCGTGACTTTGTTGAGAGGGGTGGCGGTGTCGTATCCCCCGGCATGTTCATACTCCGCCGTCAGCGCGTCGTATTTTGCCAGCAGGGCCTTGTCATCAGGGGTCTCGGACAGCTTGGCGGCAAGGCCGGAAAGCTGGGCCTCGATCCCCCGAAGCCGCTCAAAGGCGGTGTTCAGCACGTCCTCCACCGTGTATCCTTCGGGATAGACGGGGATCTGAGAGATCAGGCCCACCCGGCAGCCCTTGGCCAGAGAGATCGAGCCGCTGTCGGGGATCACCTCGCCGCAGATCATCCGAAAGAGGGTGGTCTTGCCCGCGCCGTTGTGGCCCAGCAGGCCCACCCGCTCCCCGGTGTCCACCTGAAAGGTAACGTCTTCAAATAGATTCTGCCCCACCTCAAAGCCGTGGCGCAGATTGGTAACGGATAGTTCGATCATGTGTTTACTCCTTGGGGAAATGTGGGACAGAGTTATTTTTCCGGGGTAATGGAGACAAGATACTGCACGATCTCCTCAAAGGCCATTCTGCGGGAGGCTTTGACCAGAATTGCCGAGCCGGGTTCTACCAGCTTGGCGATGGTGGGCAGGGCCTCTTCCTTTGTCTCGAACCAATAGACCTGAGGAACTTGGGCGTCCTCGGCGGCCTTGGCGATGTGGCGGGCCAGCTCCCCGATGGCCACCAGACAGTTGATGTGGGTCTCGGCGGTCAGCGCGCCAATGGTGGCGTGCAGGCTCGGCCCAAGAGGGCCAAGCTCCAGCATATCCCCCAAAATGGCGATCTTGAAGTCCCGCTGGGTGGCGGCCAGCGTTTGAAGGCCCGCCCGCATGGACTGGGGGTTGGCGTTGTAGCTGTCGTCCAAAATACGCACCTGCGCCCCCCGGTCCACCACGTTCATCCGCATTTTGGTGGGGGCGTAGCGGAGAACGCCCCGGGCGATCTCCTCCACAGTCATGCCAAGCTGTTCGCCCACGGCGGCGGCCATGAGCACGGGATAGATCATGTAGTCGCCCACGGCGGGAATGGTCAGCTCCACCGTGGCGGTGGGGGTGTGAAGGGTACAGTGGAGGTCGTCGGTGGCGAGGTCGCGGTCTAAGTCGGAGACAAAATAGTCGTTGTAGGGGGATGCGCCG
>CARXAY010000277.1 GCA_949093475.1 uncultured Oscillospiraceae bacterium | reverse complement strand
GCGCCGGGACCTACCGGGTGGTCTCCACCGTCACCGACGACCCCAACATGAACCGGGGCGTCCGCATCCACGGCGTTACCGTTACCGCGGCTGCCGCGCCCGTTTCCGACGCGTGGTACGCCCCCGCCGTCATTGCCCTTTCCAACCGGGGGATGGTGAAGGGAGACGGAAACGGCCTGTTTCACCCGGAGGAAGCGGTCTCCCATCAGGAGTTTTTTACGGTGATGGGGCGGCTGTTCGCTTGGCTCAACAGCGGCGCCCACGACGCGCTGACCGAGGTGAGCGAGGCGGAGCTGTCCCTGCGGCTGCTGCGGGAGTATGACGACTGGGCCAAGGCTCAGACGTGGCTGCTCTCCTGTGCGGCGGAGAACAGCAAGGGGGGAACGGTGAACCTCCTGTGGGACGAGCCGGATCTCATCGACCCCCGCGGCGAGACCACGCGGGACGAAGCTGCGGCAGTCCTCTACCAAATGCTGAATTATCTCGGAATGCTGTAAAAGCAAAACAAAAGCGGCGGACGAAAGTCCGCCGCTTGCTTTTGCTTGTCAGGGGAGCTTTTTTTCCAACAGAACCAGCGAGACGCCGGAAATACCGTTGAAGTCGCAGGGGACGACCCCCGCTTCCCGGTAACCCAGTCCGCCGTACAAGGCGCGGGCGGGGAGATTGATGGCGTTGGTGTCCAGACGGGCCACGGTGCAGCCGTGGGTGCGGGCGTAGTCCTCATAGAAGCCCACAAAGCGGCGGCCCAAGCCCCGCCCGGAGGCGGCAGGGGACACCACCAGCGTGTGAAGCACCATCACTTCTTCAGGTGGGGCGGGATACTGCCAGTGGCCCAGTGCGTAAACGTCCACCTGCGTTTGGTTGAGGATGCCGGCGGCAAGGACTGCGCCGTTCTCCTCGTATACAAACAGCTCGCCCCGCGCCAAAGCGGCGGCAGCGGTGTCCCCGGTGGGGTACACGCCGGGAAGCCAGCCGGTGCGGGGCGTTTCCCCCTCCCGGGCAATGATGTCGGCGTAGATCTGGGCGACGGCGGGGATATCCTGCGCTGCAGCGGCACGAAACATGGTCAGACCCCCTCCGCGTCCGTCACGGCGGCGGAGAGTACCTTGCCCAGCGCGTCGTGGAGTACCAGATCGGCGTGGGCGTCGTAGGGGGTGGCGTCCTTGTTGATGAGTACCAGCTTGTGCCCGCCGTAATAACGGATCAGCCCCGCGGCGGGGTAGACCACCAGAGACGTGCCCCCCACAATGAGTACGTCGGCGGCGCGGATGGCCTGAACGGCGGCGTACATCACGTCCTCGTCCAGCCCCTCCTCATAAAGCACAACGTCCGGTTTGATGAGCCCGCCGCAGGAATCGCAGCGGGGCACGCCTTGGGCGGCCTTCATGTAGTGGGCGTCGAAAAACTTGCGGCATTTGGTGCAATAGTTGCGGTGAACGCTGCCGTGCAGCTCAAATACCGCCTTGCTTCCCGCCGCCTGATGCAGCCCGTCGATATTTTGAGTGACCACCGCCTTGAGCTTGCCCTGCCGCTCTAACTCGGCCAGCGCCAGATGGGCGGGGTTGGGCTTGGCGTCCAAAGGGAGCATCTTCTCCTGATAAAAGCGGTAGAACTCCTCGGTGTTCTGAACAAAGAAGGTGTGGGAGAGAATGGTCTCCGGCGGGTAGGCGTACTGCTGGTGGTAAAGGCCGTCCTGACTGCGGAAGTCGGGCACGCCCGACTCGGTGGAGCAGCCCGCTCCGCCAAAAAACACGATATTATTACTCTCGGTTATCCAGTTTCGCAAAGTTTCCAGCTCGTTCATGGAACATCACCCCTTTGAGACCATTGTAACGGATCAGGGGATCGCCGTCAAGCAAGACTGAGGGACGGTTTTCTCTGTCGGTCACGACAGGAGAACCGTCCCTACTGTCTTGCGGTTTTACAGCTCCTTTTTCGCCATGATATGGCGGGAGATACGGTGGGAGATGGCCAGCACCGCCGCGCCCGCCAGAGGAAGCACAACGGGGAGAACGCCCAGAAGGGCCAGCGGGTCGCCGTCGGCAAAGACGTGGAGGGAGGTGGCGCTCACGGCGATGAGGGCGGAGAAGGCGGCCACCACCACG
>CARXAY010000276.1:325-2115 GCA_949093475.1 uncultured Oscillospiraceae bacterium | reverse complement strand
AAGCGTATCTGAATTTGAAAGACCCCTATTACGTAACGTTGGACGCAAAGCAGCTCGCCGACCCCTTGTTTGAGGCGGCAGTTCTGGAAGGGGCAAGGGCGGAGGGCTACGATGGAGCCATCATCACCGTTAAGGGAGGCGAGGCCTCTTCGGTGGACACATTCTATGTGGCCTTTTCGCCCGAGCAGATCAAGAGCGCCACGGATAATATCGGGACCTTTGACCGAAATGACCCGGATATCCACTTTTCCCTGAAAACCGGGGAGGACGCCCTGACGCAAACGGCCCTGGAAATGGGAGCGGAGGGGAGAAAGCGGGGCCAGGAGGGCAACGCGAAGGCCATCCAGCGCGCCGCCCACTCCTTCGGCGAGCAAGGCTCCCAAATGCTCCAGGAGCTGTATTGGGACGACGTCCAAGACCCGGAGAAGTATTTCGGCGGCTTCGCCGTCTACTACCACGCCGGATTGACGGGGCAGGACATCATGTCGGTGCGGGAGGACTACGACGACGTTATCAAGCCCGTCCAGGCATGGGCGGCTTACCGGGCCGGACAGGTGGACGCCGCGGCCAGCCTTGCGGCGGAGATAAAGGCCGCCGGGTACGCCCCGGTGGCGGGAACGGACGCGGGACTGGTGGGGGACGAGTATGTGGCCTCCCATCTGGACAGCAAGACCTACCGGCAGCTCAACTCCGTGCTGAAGCTGTTGGGTCTCCGGGGCCGG
Source organism: uncultured Oscillospiraceae bacterium (assembly GCA_949093475.1). Classification (GTDB taxonomy): domain Bacteria; phylum Bacillota; class Clostridia; order Oscillospirales; family Oscillospiraceae; genus MGBC124762. The sequence goes on along the minus strand of CARXAY010000276.1, from coordinate 1,393 downwards.
TTCGTGGACGGCAGCCTGGTATTGAATGGCAAGGCCAACGCCCAGATCAAGGGCAGTGAGGTGCTGATCGCAAAGGACCACCAGCACCCCATCCGCTTTGTCCTGGGTCACGAGCTGACCCACCGGATACAGCGGCTCTCCCCGGAGGCGTACCGTGCTTTCCGGGACTTCGTGGCCCAGGACCCGGTGGTGCGCAACGAAATCGAGTACAAACGGAGGACCTACGGGGAAAAGGGCGTGGAGCTGGACTATGAGGGAGCCTTGGACGAGGCGGTGGCGGACTACGCCGGAGAGCTGCTGGAGGATGGGCGGCTGATGGATGAGTTCATTGAACGCCACCGGGAGAACAGAAGCCTGCTGCAGTGGCTGAAGGACAGCTTCCACTACCTGGTGGGGAAGCTCACCGGGAAGGAAAAGACCCAGGCCCAGACCGCCGAGGGCAAGCTGGCGGCGGCCCTGGACGCCGCCGCTGAGCAAGCGAAAACCCTGACCAAGGAGTCCGGGGGACGAAATACCGGCCTCCAGACGGACGAGGCCGCGAAGGCATTACTGAAGGATGTTGGAGGAAAAAAGATCGTTTGGTTGGAGAAAAGTCCACTGACAAAGAAAGAACTGAATAGCCATACTGCTGTGGCAGAGTATATTTCTCAACATATCGGAGAGGTATATACTATTATTGAGAGTGGACAGAGTGTTTATCTTGGAGAAGATTTGCCGGCAGAGTACACACAATCCAAGTATACATCTTATATACGCAAAAGTAATCATGCGGCTTTGCGGGCCAAGAATCGTGCAACAAGTGCCCTTGGCGAACTCATAGAAACTGCTACTAACCGTAGATGGGAAAAGACAAAGCATCCACAGAGTAAAGACGCAAAGTATGGAATGTACCGCTACAACAGCACTCTTGCATTCCCTGTAAAGGATAATCGTGGAGTAATAGTAGGGGTGCGTGCCTATGATGTGGAACTTCTTATCCGAAATGCATCTGATGGAAAGAAGTACCTTTATGACATAGTAAACATAAAAGAAAACACCACCGCCGCGATTGATCTCACAAAAATGGAG
>CARXAY010000276.1:0-315 GCA_949093475.1 uncultured Oscillospiraceae bacterium | reverse complement strand
CCGCCCCACGGGGTGATGTTTCTAAGAATAGTATACCCTAATCAGGAGGAAAAAGCAACAGGACACAGAGTGACGGTTCTTCCGTGTTAAAAGTGCAAATGAAAAAGCCCTGGGGCGGTCAAGAGGTCAACCGTTCCAGGGCTTTCATAGTATGGAGCAGGTGAGGGGAATCGAACCCCCGTGTTCAGCTTGGGAAGCTGACATTCTACCATTGAACTACACCTGCGTGTCCAATATGTTACCATGTTTTTACCAAAAGAGCAAGAGGTTTTTGGAAAAATCATCCCCCGTGTCTCGACCCGGCCCGACTTTACC
>CARXAY010000275.1 GCA_949093475.1 uncultured Oscillospiraceae bacterium | reverse complement strand
AACAAGTGGAACGCGTGGATCAAGCTGGGGACGCTGGCCAGCGAGATGGAGTCGGCGGCGCTGTTTACCGTGGCGGCGGCGCGGGGCGTGCGTTGCGGCTCTTGCTTCCATGTGGTCTGGAATCAGGAGCGGGAGAAGGCCGGACTGGATCAAAAGGAGAGCCACGACCTCCATGCCGCCATTGAAGTGGGTGTGGAGGCTCTGAAGCTGCTTATTGAGGAGGACAAAAAGGGATGACAGGGCTTGTCCTTGAAGGAGGCGCGGTACGCACCATCTACTCCAGCGGTGTGTGCGACGGCTTTTTGGAGCAAAATTTTTTGGCGGACTTTGTGGTAGGGGTATCTGCCGGGATCGCCTACGGCGTCAGTTATATCTCCGGTCAGGAGGGGCGCAACCTGCGTATTTTGGAGCGGTTCGTCCGGGACAGCCGCTATATGGGGGCGGTCAATCTCCTGAAGCCGGGCAACCGTAGCTATTTCGGGCTGGATTTTGCCTATGATGAGATACCAAATTATCTTGTACCCTTTGACTACGGGGCGTTTGAGCGCTACCCCGGCAGGGTGGAGGCGGGAGTGACCAATCTGCTCACAGGGAAGACGGACTATTACCCCATGACCTGCGAGGATAAGCGGTTCGTGCTGCTGCGGGCTACCTGCGCCATGCCGCTGCTGTTTCCCATCTTTGAGATCAACGGCAAACCCTATCTGGACGGCGGCGTGGGGGACGGCGTGCCCTTTCGCCGGGCCTTGCGGGCGGGGTGCGACAAGCTGATCGTGGTGCTGACCCGGGAGCGGAGCTACTACCGCGGGCCGGAGAGGCTGGAGCGGATGATCTGCCATAGATACCGGCAGTACCCCGCCTTTTGCGAAGCCATCCGCACCCGTGCGGCGCGGTACAACGCCGACCACGCCGAGCTTTTGGAGCTGGAACGGCAGGGGAAGGCGCTGATCTTTGCACCCAAGTCCACCAAGGGCTTCTCCCGCACGGAGCGGGATCTGGACAAGATCCGCGCCCTCTGGAAAGAGGGGCGGGATGAGGCAGTGGCCCGCATCGACGAGGTGCGCTCATTTGTCGGAGGCTGAGCGGCCTTTGTCCTCACAGGAAGGCGCGCAGAGGGCCAGCAGGGCCAGATTGTCCCCAATGACGGTGAAGAAAGCGGCCAAGAGACCCAGATCCTCCGCAGTCGCCCCGTGGGCCAGCCGTGCGGAGGCCGCCGCGGCGAGAAACAGAATATTTTCCGGCGTGAGACACTCGCCCATAAAAACACCCCCGCTTTCAGTATAAGCGGGGGTGGAGGAACAGGTGATTCTTTGGATCATAAATGGTTTACGATCGGTCAGATCGATGAAAATACATATATCATCAGTGAATACCGTCATTGGGAAGAGACCCATTGCTACCTGTTGAACGGCGCGGAGCGAAGCTTGCTGATCGATACGGGCCTTGGTATTTGCAATATTCGCGACGAAGTGGTCAAGCTGACGGACAAGCCGATCATTGCTGTTGCCACCCACGTCCACTGGGATCATGTGGGGGGACATCGGTACTTTCCGGACTTTTATGCCCATAGAGAGGAACTGGCATGGCTGAATGGGGCTTTCCCGCTGTCGCCGGAAACAGTTCGGGAGATGGTCGTAGACCGCTGTGATTTGCCGACAGATTTTGATATCAGCGGCTATACGATGTTTCAAGGTGTGCCCACCAGAGTGTTAAAAGATTGCGATACCATTGATCTGGGTGGACGTACCGTTAAAGTTTTGCACACGCCGGGCCATTCGCCGGGGCATATGTGCTTTTGGGAGAAAGACACGGGGTACTTATTTACAGGAGATTTGGTCTACAAGGACACCCTGTTTGCCTATTATCCATCCACAGACCCGATCGCCTACTTGGCTTCTTTGGAAAAGCTGGCGGCCCTGCCTGCAAAGCGGGTTTTCCCGGCCCACCATTCGCTGGATATTAAGCAGGAGATCATTTTGCGGATGCGGGACGCGCTGAGAGACCTAAAGGGACAAGGTAAGCTGCATCATGGCAGCGGAACTTTTGATTACGGCGACTGGGCGATTTGGCTGTAATTTAGTATAGCGTTGATAAGACAAAGGGTGACGATGTTTTATGAAGGGCATGAAAAAAGTAGCAC
>CARXAY010000274.1 GCA_949093475.1 uncultured Oscillospiraceae bacterium | reverse complement strand
GGTCTCCATGTGTTCCAAAAGGTCATAGGCCGAGGAAAACGCCTGTACGTTCAAAGGAAATTCCGGGTGGGCCGCGGAAAAGTCCTCCGCCATGGCGCGGATCTCCGCAAGATCCCCGCAGTTGTCGTCACAAAGACAGCACGTCAGCATCTCCTCACCCCTCTCTTTCCAAAAGCGACGGCTGGGTCAGAAGTCCGTCCAGCAGGTCGGTGGGAATGGTAAACTCCGGCGAGCCTACATAGCCGGGGGCGACCTCGTATTCCCCAAAGGCAATGACCAGTTGGCCGGCCTTGTTGATATAGAAGTCCTGCCCCTCCGGGTCGATGGACTGGAAGCACTCCTCCTCCGACCAGATGCCGCCGGGAATAAAGTAGTCCCCCTCCCCGGCGTTCACCCGCTCGGCCATCTGCGCCTTGATCTCCCGGCTGATGGGGAACACATAGTTCACATCGTCCAAAAACAGATCCGCCAGCTCCAGCACCTGCTCCGACCCCTTGTCCAAAACCACATGGCGGTGGTAGTCCACCGAACCGCCCACGTTGATGGTGGCGTCGAAGCGGAGGATGAACAGCTCTTCATCGTCCCGCATGACCTCATAGCTGACGTCCTCACCCACATAGCCATGATACTTCCGGGCGGCATAGTGGATAAAAACGTCCTTCATTTGTGCAATGAATGCCTCCTTTTGTGCCTCTACCTGATCCACGGCCTGATCGTCGCCGTCCAAGACCGGCGTCTCCACAGAAACGCCGGAATCTCCCCACAGCCAAGAATAGGAGCGCAGATCCACCACCCGCACCACGTGTCCCAGCACCGGGATGGCCTCCAGCGTCTGCGCCAGAGCAGGCATACAGTTCAAAAGGAACAGGGCCAAAAACACCCCTGCGCACACCGCCGGAGCGCGGCGGGTGCGCTTGGGCTGGGCGGCGGCGTCCAGCATCACCAGCCAAAGGCCGAACGCGCCCTCGGTATATTCACACTGGAACATCCCGTGGTATTTCTCCCCTACCGCCGCAATGCTGCGGAGCCCCTGACCGTGGCCCTCCCGGGGCTTTGTAACGGGAAAGCCGTCTTCCCCGATCTCCACAGACTCCACGCAGGCATTCTCCACATGGAGGGTGATCCGCTGGCCATTGGACTGGGCCATCGCCAGCTCCAGCTTGATCCACCGCCCGCCCTCCGGGACGGACTGACAGGCATGGATGGCATTTTCCATGGCGTTGGCCAGCGCCACGCAGAGATCCAGCTCCTCCACAGGAAGCTCCCCGGGCAGGGACACCTCCGCCTCCACCGTGCAGCCCGCCTCCTCCGCCTGCGCCACATAGGCCGACAGCACCGCGTTCACCACGGCGTTTTTGCACCAGTTCCGGGTCTCGATCCGGGCCACCTGCCCCTGCCAATCGGAGACATAGTCCAGCGCGGCGTCTGTCTCCCCCTGCTGGAGCAGCGTGGACAGCGCCAGCATATGATGACGGGCGTCATGGCGGTAGCTCCGGCCCAGCTCCAGCTTTTTTTGCAGCAGGGCGTAGTCCTGCTGCAGCGCCTCCATTTTGATCCGGGACTGTCTGGCCTGCGTCTCCGCCGCCATCGAGGTCATCAGCCGCACCAGCGCCCAAAAGTCCGCCAGCGCGGTAAAGAGCAGCAGCAACAGCACAATGGCGGTGGTGGTGCTGGACAAGAAGTAGGAGTGGAGGGCCAGCAGCATCACCAGAAGCGGCAAAAGAGGCCACCAGCTTCCGCCCATCTCCTCGGCCGCGGCGCGGAAGGGCGGGCGGAAGCCCCGGAGTACGGCGGCCAGAAGTCCCACCGCCGCCAGCAGCAAAAGCCCCAGCGAGATCCACGGCCACGCAGGCCAGTCCAAAGTGTCCTTGGGCATCGCCAACAGCTTTTGGACGACCAGCAGTAGATGCTGGCACAAAAGGGCCATCAGCCAACTGACGGCAGTGGGAACAAAGGGCCGCCCGGACAGCACATGGACGCCCAGAATGGCGGGAAGGCAGCAGGTCAGCGGCAGCAGCGTAAAGACCAGCTCCGGGCTGTCCCCCAGCGCCAGCACAAAGCCCTGAACCGCCAGCTCCGCCCCCAAAAAGCCGATGAGTGCCCAGCGGGTAGCTTTCTTGGGGTATTTTGACTCCAGCAGAGCCAAAATAGTC
>CARXAY010000273.1 GCA_949093475.1 uncultured Oscillospiraceae bacterium | reverse complement strand
GGGAATGCCGGTGGGACGGGTGGCCTCCACGACAAACTTCATCATAATGAGCGGCCCGATGGTGATGACCTCGTCAAAGGTCTCCCCGGCGGCAAACATCTCGTTGAGGGGCACGCAGACGTTGCCCTGACGGCCGTAAGAGCCGTCGTCGGTCATCACATGGAGCGTCTCGGACGCGGCGCGGAACTCGTCCTCTAAGATCAGGAGATCCTTGGAACGGAAGCCGATGATGGAGGTCACCTGACAGCCCATCTCATGGAGCTTCTGGGCGATGGGCAGGGCGATAGCGCAGCCCACGCCGCCGCCAACCACACACACCTTCTTCAGCCCTTCCACATGGGTGGGAACGCCCAGCGGGCCGACGAAGTCATGGATGCAGTCGCCGGCGTTGAGATGGTTGAGCTTCTCGGTGGTCGCGCCGACGATCTGGAAGATGATGCTGACCGTACCGGCCTCCCGGTCATACCCGGCGACGGTCAGAGGGATACGCTCCCCCGTCTCGTCCACCCGCAGAATGATGAACTGGCCGGGCTGGGCCTTGGCGGCCACAAAGGGTGCCTCAATGTCCATCTTCGTCACGGTGGGGTTCAGTACTTGCTTGTTGACGATCTTATACATGACATCCTCTCCTATCTTTTCAAATTTTGAGGGTCTTGCGAGTCGGAATGTATTCAGTATATCGAACTTTTTCTCCTTCGTCAATAGGGGCGCGCTGGAATCAGCGAAGCGTCCACTTCTCCAGCCGCTTGACCGCGATCCCCGCCACCACGCCGATGACCACCCCTGCCACCGTGCCGCTGACCAGCAGCATGGGCAGGTAGTAAGTGAAGAGCTGGGCGGTATCCGTGACGAAATAGGCCACGGTCACCTGCCCGATGTTGTGGAACACGCCGCCGGTCACGCTGATGGAAACGCTGGAGAATTTGGTAAAGTTCTTCATCAGCACCATCACCGTCAGCGACAGCATCCCGCCCACCAGACTGTAGGCCAGACTGAGTACGCTGCCAAAGAGCAGGCTGGTGAGAACGATGCGGATCAGGTTGACTGCATAGGCCTCCTTCCAGCCCACCCGGTAGAGGACAAACACGATGGCGATGTTGGGCAGGCCCAGCTTCATACCGGGCAGAAGCATGGTGGGGATCTGGCTCTCCACAAAGGAGAAGATCATGGCCAGCGCAGTGCAAAGGCTCAGCATGGTCAGCTTGGAGGTCTTCATTTCCTCACCCCACGATCTCTACGAAGTCGTCTCCCCCGCCCACCACCGTCACCGTCAGCTTATTGGGCAGGCAGGTAATGGTCTCGCCGGTGTTGCGGATCGAGCCTTGGTTCATGCAGTAGTGGTCGGGGCAGTCCGCCTCGATCATCCGGGCCTTGCCCTCCTTGATCTCCAGCACATTCGTGCCGCCGTTGAGGGCGTATGTGCCGTCTGCCGCCAGAGAGTAGGTCTCCTGCTCCTTCCCTTCTACCCGAATGACCACCGCGCCCCCCGCCCGCTTCCCAAAACGGGAAGCGAACAGGAGGGCGACGGATACAAGCAGGAGTGCGCCGACGAACAGAAAGTCCCGCTTTTTCATGGATTTGTCAGAACGCCAGCAGAGCCAGAGCGATCATGCCTGCGCAAAGCAGGTTGACGGGCAGACCGCGGAAAGCGGCGGGGACGGCGTCGTGGTCGATCTTGGAGCTGAGCTTGGAAAACACAGTCATGGTGACCATGAAACCAATGCCCACGGCAAAGGCGGTGACCAGCGCCTCCACATAGCTGAGGGCGGTGTTGTGGATACAAAGGCCCATCACCGCGCCGTTGATGGCGAACTTCATAAAGTCCACCTTGCAGAAGGTCTCGAACTTCTTCCGGGTAAAGAGGTGGATGACCTCCACCACCAACAGCATCACCAGAACAAAGGCCATATTCTGAAGGTAGGGCACGCTTTTGAGGACGTAGGTCTGGATGGGCCAAGTGATGGCGGTGGAGACCACCATCACCAGCGTGGTCATCAGACCCACCAGCAGGGACTTTTTGGAGGAGCGCTCGTTTTCGATGACGGCGCCCGTACCCAGAAAGTGCAAGAGGGCGTAGTTGTTGGACAGCAGACCTGCCAACAGGATGCCGAAGATCACATTGAAGCTCATGCCGCAACATCCTCCTTTTCCGTTTCTTTCTTGCCGCTGACCTTACGC
>CARXAY010000272.1 GCA_949093475.1 uncultured Oscillospiraceae bacterium | reverse complement strand
CCTTTGAAAAGCCCCGGGCCTACACCCGTTCCGGTGCGCCCACCACCATTGACTTCGAGGCGGTCTATCTGGACGCCATCACTCTGACCGACGACAGCGGCGGAGGCCACACCTACTACAAGCTGCGGGATCTGGGACAGGCGCTGGACTTCAACGTGGGCTGGAGCGAGGCGCGGGGCGTGTTTGTGGAGGTGGATAAGCCCTACAGCACGGCGGATTGAAAAGAGGCAGTCAAGAAATGGTCGAAGTGAAGTTTTATGACAGCGTGGCGGATGAATTGCTGAAATTCGCGGTCATTATTGCCAAGACGGACGGGAAATGGGTATTTTGCAAGCACCGGGAACGGGATACCTACGAAGTGCCCGGCGGACACCGGGAGGCGGGGGAGGACATTCTTACCGCCGCCAAGCGGGAGCTGTGGGAGGAAACGGGGGCAACGGAGTTTACCATCCAGCCGGTTTGCGTTTATTCCGTGAAGGGAAAGACGCGGGTCAGCGAAAATGTGGACGAGGAGACCTTCGGGATGCTGTTTGTCGCCGATATCCGGGCGTTTGAGCCGCTGCATAGTGAGATAGAACGCATTTTGATCACAGAACGGCTGGTGGACAACTGGACGTATCCTCTCATTCAGCCGAAGCTGCTGGAGGAGGCAAAAAGAAGAGGCTGCCTGTAAAAGCGAAAAAGCTGGACAAATCCTGAGGATGTATCAGAAAGTCTGGTAGGGCGCGACCACTGGGCGCGCCGAGTCGTCGCACCCTACGGGGGCGGGGGTGCAAAACGAAAAACGCACGGTGGAATCTTCCACCGTGCGTTTTTGATGTGCGTATCAATCAATAATTCGTTTTCTTCAGCTCAAAATAGGCCTGAGGATGGGCGCAGACGGGGCAGACGGTGGGAGCGGACTTGCCCACATGGATGTGGCCACAGTTGCGGCAGACCCAGATGTACTCGCCGTCGGGCTTCTGGAACACCAGATCCTCCTTCAGATTTTTCAGCAGGGCGAGATAACGCTCCTCATGCTCCTTCTCGATGGCGGCCACGCCGTCAAAAAGGGCGGCGATGCGGTCGAAGCCCTCGGCCCGGGCGGTCTCGGCCATTTCCTTGTACATGGCCGTCCACTCCTCGTTCTCCCCAGCCGCGGCGGCGGCCAGATTGGCGGCGGTGTCGCCGATGCCGCCCAGCTCCTTGAACCAAATTTTGGCGTGTTCCTTTTCGTTGTCCGCCGTCTCTTGGAAAATGGCGGCGATCTGCTCAAAGCCGTCCTTCTTGGCGCGGCTGGCAAAGTAGGTGTACTTGTTGCGGGCCTGACTCTCCCCGGCAAACGCCTTCCAGAGATTGGCCTCGGTCTTGCTGCCCTTCAGATCCATAAAAATCGTTCCCCTTTCAAGTAATTTATTTCTTTCTTCACATTCTATGCGGAGAAATACGAATTTAGCCGGCCTCTTCGGCACATTGGCTGCACGCGCCGTAAAAGACGACGGTGTGGTGGGTCACTGTGCCGTAGAGCTGCGCTTGGGCGGCTTCGTCCAGCGCGCCGTCATAGGGCAGCTCCACATCCATGACCCTCCCGCAGTGCTTACAGCAAAAATGCCCGTGGTCGTGGAGGTCACCGTCAAACCGCTCTACCGGGAAGGGCATCCGAATGAGCTTGCCCTCGTCGGCCAGCAGGTGGAGGTTACGGTAGACCGTTCCAAGGCTCAAGCCCGGATGCTCCGGCTTCAGCATGGCGTATACCATCTCCGCCGTGGGGTGTTCCCGGCTGGCGCAGACGCTTTGATAGATCAACTCCCGTTGGCGGGAATACCGTGTAGCAGCCATGGCTGAGCCTCCTTAATAGGAATGATTCTTTTTATTATATTGTTATCATAGCATAGGAGGCCGGAAAGCGCAAGAAAAATTTTTTCATTTATAAGCCGAAATTTCCCTCGTTTGATTTGCCGCCGGGGCAGAAATACTACTTTCAGTGCGGTGAGAACACCGCGCAGGGGAGGAAATAAAATGAAAAAGACATGGATCGGTCTCTGCCTGACTGCGGCGCTGTGCCTGCCGCTGGCGGGCTGCGCCGGAGAGGCGGACGGGGTCTCCCTGTCCGTGTGCGTGGGCCCAGCTCCGGTGACCCTGGACCCCATCTACGCCGAGGAGATCGGGGACCAGACCATTCTGGCCCACCTGTACGAGAACCTGATGCGGG
>CARXAY010000271.1 GCA_949093475.1 uncultured Oscillospiraceae bacterium | reverse complement strand
GGCATAGCCGGACACCATCTTAATGGTGTCCTTCAGCGTCTCCCCCTTGGCCACTGACGAGCTTTGGGGATCGGCAAACCCGAACACCTGCCCGCCCAGCCGGAGCATGGCGGTCTGGAAGGAGAAGTTGGTGCGGGTGGACGGCTCGTAAAAGAGGTTGGCGCACACCTTGCCCCGGCAGGCGTCCAGATAGTCGCCGGGGGCGTCCATAATGGCCTCGCAGCGCCCGTAAAGGCCGTCCCACTCGGCCCTTGTCATGTCCCCGAAGTCGATCAAATGGCGCACCGGGCGCTCACCTCTCTTTCTGCTTGCTCTGATGAAATATCATATCACAATTTCCCCTTGCGGACAAGGGGTTCGTCTCAATCCACCCCGGCTTTGGCCACGGTGACGGCGCAGACGCGCCTTGCCCCCGCCAGACGCAGGACGCGGGCGCACTCGGAGAGGGTCGCGCCGGTGGTTACCACGTCGTCCACCAGCAGCACCGACTTCCCCGCCACGGCCTCCGCTCGGAGGAGGCGGTATGCGCCCAGCACGTTGGCCCGCCGCGCGGCGGCGTCGGCAAGGCCCGACTGGGCCGGGCGGTCCTCCTTGACGAACAGGCGCGTCGCCTTGCCTCCGCAGGACTTCGCCACCTCTCCCGCCAGACGTTCTCCTTGGTCGAATCCCCTCTGGCGCAGGCGTTTTGCGCTCAAGGGCGGCCACGAGATCAGGTCGAAGCCCTCCGGCAGGTGGTCATGGGCGCAATGGGCGGCAAGGACGCCCAGCGGCTTGGCGCGGCTGAGCTTTTTGCCGAATTTCATGGCCAGCACAGCATCACGAACAGCGCCCCGGTAACCCAGAGCGCTGAAGGTGTCGTCGATATGCTCCACATGGCTGCGGGCGGACGGCCCGAGCAGCCACGGGAGGGTTTTTTGGCAGGTCTCACAGGGCAGGTCGGACAGGTTGACCTGCCCGCAAAAGGGGCAGCGGCGGGGAAAGAGCCAATCCAGCACCTTGGCCGCGCCCATCTTACAGCTTGACGCTCCAGCCGTAGGGATCGGCCTCCCTGCCCCACTGGATGCCGGTGAGGGTGTCGTAGAGCTTCTGGCTCAGGTCGCCAATCTTGCCGCCGTTGACGGTGACCGTCTCGTCCTCCCAAGCCAACACGCCGATGGGAGAGATGACGGCGGCCGTACCCGAGCCCCACGCCTCCTCTAACTTCCCGGCGCGGGCGGCTTCAAACAGCTCCTCGGCGGTGATCAGCCGTTCCTCCACCACATAGCCCCAGTCCCGCAGCAGATCCAGACAGGAGCGGCGGGTGATGCCGGGGAGGATCGAGCCGTTGAGCTTGGGGGTGACCACCTTGCCGTCGATCTTAAAGAGGACGTTCATCGCGCCCACTTCCTCGATATACTTGCGCTCCACGCCATCCAGCCAGAGGACTTGGGAGAAGCCCTTTTCCTCCGCCCGCTCGCCGGCGCGGATGGACGCAGCGTAGTTGCCGCCGCACTTGGTAAAGCCCGTGCCGCCGCGCACGGCGCGCACGTCCTCGTCCTCCACATAGATCTTCACCGGCTGCAGCCCTTCCTTGTAATATGCGCCCACGGGGCAGCAGATCACGCAGAACAGGTAGCTGTGGGAGGCGTGAACGCCCAAAGAGGCGTCGGTGGCGATGACAAAGGGACGGATATAGAGGGATGTGCCCGCCAGACTGGGCACCCACCGTTCCTCCAGCCGCACCAGCGTCTTGATCCCCTCCAGCGCCAGCTCCTCCGGCAGCTTGGGGATGCACAGCCGCTCGCAGGAGTTGTTCAGCCGCTCCACGTTGTCCTTGGGCCGGAACAGCCGCACGCCGCCCTCCGGGTCACGGTAAGCCTTCATGCCCTCAAAGACCTCCTGAGCGTAGTGAAACACCATGGCGGAGGGCTCCAGAGAGATAGGGCCGTATGGGACGATGCGGCCGCCATGCCAGCCCTGACCGGCGGTGTAATCCATGAGAAACATATGGTCGGTGAAGGTGCGGCCAAACACCAGGGTGTCCGGATCCGGCTTGGGCTTGCCCGCAGCGCAGCGCTGAACAGGATATTCTTTCATAGCAGCGGCCTCCTTATTGAATCAATTGGCGTCTGCCCCAAGTATGGCAGTAGGCAGACGAAAAGAATGTAAAGTGCGATACAAAGCCGGACAAAGTTTGCCGCCGGCCTTACAT
>CARXAY010000270.1 GCA_949093475.1 uncultured Oscillospiraceae bacterium | reverse complement strand
GAGTGGATGGAGGGGGCGATCGACGGCTTCGAGGGCTGCCTGCTGCTGGTCAGCCACGACCGCTATTTCATCGACCGTTTCGCCCGGCGGGTGTGGACGATTGAGGAACAGCACATCACCGACTTCAAAGGGGACTATCAGGAATATCTGGTGGCCAAGGAGAAAGGAAAGCTGTCCGCAGGAGCCGGTGTCCCCACCGGCCCGCCCGCAAAAGCGGAGCCCTCCCCCAAGCCGGACAAGCCCAAGCGGCCCGGCGGCACCAAATATCTGGAAAAGGAAGTGGCCGCCGCAGAGCGGGAGGTGTCCAAGGCGGAGGAGGAGATGTACGAGCTGACCTGCGCCATCGACGACGCCGCCAGCGACTACCTAAAGCTCCAAGAGCTTTACGAAAAGCGGGAGGAGCTGGAAAACCGCATCGCGCATCTTTACGCCGTCTGGGAGAAGTTAGCGGCCGAGTTAGAGGAGGCGAAGGGAACATGAACACGAAACCGTACAAGCCCTACGGCGGGCGGCGAAGCCGCCTGTGGTTCAAGCTCCTTCTGGCCGTGATCCTCCTTGCCGCCCTCGTCTTTGCGGGGCTGGAGGTCTATATCGCCGTCCACAGCCGCACCCAGATCACCGGCCAGCCGCAGACCATGGTCATCTTTGGCTGCCAGATGAAAAAGGACGGGCCATCCGTGCTGCTCCGTGACCGTTTGGACGCCGCCCTCGCCTATCTGGAGGGTCACCCGGATATGGCCGTCATCGTCACCGGCGGCAAGGGAAACGACGAGCACGTCTCCGAGGCCCAAGGGATGTATGACTATCTGGTGGCCCACGGGGTGGATGGGGAGCGCATCTACAAGGAGGATCAGTCCCGCAACACATGGCAGAATGTGAACAACACCATGGATCTCATGGTGAAAGAGGGCATGGATCTCACCCAAGATGTGATCCTTGTGTCCAACGGCTTCCACCTCTCTCGCATTGAGCTGCTGTGGGATCGCTCCCGCAACGCCCGGCTTTCGGGCGAGACCTACCGCGACCAATATATCTCCACCATTGCCGCTCCGGTGAGCCACACTCCCTCGGCGGTGCAGATGTTCTTCCGCGAGCCTGCGGCGCTGGTCAAATCCGCCCTGCTCGACCATTGAGGAAAGGAGCGCGCCTATGGAGGACAAACTAAAGGCGATCGAAGCCCGTTATTCCCACATTCAGGCCCGGCTCGGCGCGTCCGAAACCTATAACGACCCCGCGCTGGTGGCCAAGCTCAACAAGGAGCAGCGGGAATTAGAGCCTATCGTCACCGCCTTTCTGGCCTTTCAAAAGGCCAAGCAAGACATGGCGGAGGCGCAGGAGCTGATGGGCGATCCCGAACTGAAGGACATGGCGCGGGAGGAGTACCAAGCCGCCCGCGATGCCCTGCCGGAGCTGGAAAACCAGCTCAAGCTGCTCCTTCTCCCCCGCGACCCCAACGACGACAAAAGCGTCATCGTGGAGCTGCGGGCCGGGGTGGGGGGCGAAGAATCCGCCCTTTTTGCCCACTCCCTTTTTCGGATGTACTCCATGTACGCCGAGTCCAAGGGCTGGAGCGTGGAGGTCATGTCCGCCAATGAGACCGAGCTGGGCGGAGTGAAGGAGCTGGTGTTTCTCATTCAGGGCGACGGGGTCTACTCCCGGATGAAGTTTGAAAGCGGTGTTCACCGTGTCCAGCGCGTCCCGGAGACCGAATCGGGCGGCCGGGTACACACCTCCACCGCCACCGTGGCGGTGCTCCCCGAGGTGGACGAGGTGGAGATCGACGTCGATCCTGCCGACATTGAAATGCAGGTGTTCCGCTCCTCCGGCGCGGGGGGACAGCACGTGAACAAGACCTCCTCCGCCGTGCGGCTCATCCACAAGCCCAGCGGTCTGGTGGTGGAGTGCCAGCAGGAGCGCAGCCAGTTTCAAAACCGGGACAAGGCCATGCTCATGCTCCGCAGCAAGCTCTACGAACAGGCCCAGACGGCCCAGACCGACGCCATCACGCAGGAGCGGCGCAGTCAGGTGGGCACGGGGATGCGAAATGAGCGCATCCGCACCTACAATTTCCCCCAAGGCCGCCTCACCGACCACCGGGTGGGCCTAACTCTTTACAAACTGGACGCCGTGATGGACGGCGATCTGGACGAGATCATCGACGCGCTGCGTGCCGCCGCTCAGGCGGAGCAGCTGAAAGA
>CARXAY010000269.1 GCA_949093475.1 uncultured Oscillospiraceae bacterium | reverse complement strand
CCCCAGTACGGCGAGGAGCTGGTGGCCTCCATCAACCAGATCTCCAATCAGGACGCCAAAGAGACCTTGACCTATCAGTGGAATCGAGACGGCGCCCCCATTCCCGGCGAGACCGACCGGCACTACACCGTGACCGAGGACGACATTGAGGCGGAGCTTACCGTTACCGTCTTTGCCGCCGACCCCTATGTGGGCGCAGAGGACGGCACGACCTCCGCCCCCGTCACCATCAGCAAGGCCACAGGCCCTGATGTAATCGCCACTCTGGACGCCGAGGACTGCACCGAGGAGGATAACGGTCGGATCACCGGACTCAACCCGGAGCGGGCCTACGAGTATAAGCTGGTCAGCGCCGGCGATGACGCTTGGGATTCCATTCCCGGCACACCCGGCGTCACGACGCTGGAGAATCTCCCTGCCGGCAGCTACCACGTCCGCGTGGCGGAGACCGCTACCAACACCGCCGGCGCTCCCTCCCGCACTTTGACCATCCTGCCCGCCGGCGCTTCCGGCAACGAGATCACCATCGACGACTTTGACGGCGGCGTGGTGCGTGCCGACGTCCGCAAGGCGGCTTCGAGCGCGACCGTGACCCTGACGGTTCTCCCCAATACGGGTTATGAGCTGGTGAGTGATTCTCTGACGGTCAATGGCGGCGCTGTGACGCTCACGGATGCGGGGAACAACACCTTCACCTTTACCATGCCCGATGAGGCGGTCACTGTGGCCGCGCAGTTCCAAAAGAAGACCTACACCATTACCCACACTGAGCTGACCAATGTGAAGTGTGACCAGACCGAACACAACCACAGCTTTACGTACGGCGCTACGCCCACCATTACGCTGACGCCTGACGAGGGCTATGATCTGCCCCAAGTCATTACCGTCACTGTAACAGGTACGGGCACACCCTTTACGGCCTACACCTATACCAACGGTCAGATCGTCTTTACCGGCGGCATCTCCGACAATCTGACCATTAAGGGCGACGGCATCAAGAAGTCTCTCGACGTGATCTACGCCATGTATGGCCTTTCCTCGCTGGACGGCCCGCGCTTTGTGGGCTATGAGGAAGCGCTCAGCCTGACCATTACTCCCAAGGACGGCTATACGCTGCCCAGCGAGATCACCATTACCATGGGCGAGACGGAGCTGGAAAGCAACCAGTATACCTACATGGTGGACACTGATGCGAATACCGGCACGATTAGCATTGCAGAGGGCATCATCACCGACAAGATCACCGTGACCGCCCGCGGCGAAAGCAGCCTGCCCAAGCTGGCCAAGGTGGACGTCACCTCCAATACCGAAGGTGAGCCGGCGGTGGGCACACAGTTCACGGCCGCAACTACGCCGACCGACGCATTCCCCGATTACCAGTGGTATCGGGTAAGCGCCAGCGATGACAACGACCGCACCCCGATCAACGGCGCGACCAACCGCACCTACGTGGTCAAAGAGGCTGATGTGGGCTACCGTATTCAGGTTTCCGCCACCGGCACCAGCAAGTATAGTGGCACAGTATACTCTACTCCGAGCCAAGTCGTCCGCGGTGCGGACGTGGTACACGTGGAGAGCG
Source organism: uncultured Oscillospiraceae bacterium (assembly GCA_949093475.1). Lineage (GTDB taxonomy): Bacteria > Bacillota > Clostridia > Oscillospirales > Oscillospiraceae > MGBC124762. The sequence goes on along the minus strand of CARXAY010000269.1, from coordinate 623 downwards.
TTTCCATAAGGCCGGCGACCATCACCATCACCGCCGGCGGCAATGCCCAGCAGCTTGCCGCAGTGGTTACGCCCAGCGATGCCAACAACAAAGCGGTGAGATGGGAATCCAGCGATCCCACGATCGTTGCAGTCACCACCACTGGCGCGATCTCCGGTAAGAAAGAGGGCTCAGCGACCATTACTGTTACAACGGTAGACGGTGGATTGACCGCCACCTGTGAGGTAACAGTGGTTGGGATCACGTTAAACAACTTGACCGTCACGGTAGGGTCTACGGCGACGTTGAGACCCACCATCCCCAGCGATCTGACTTATCGGACACTGACATGGGCCAGTAGCAACGAGGAAGTTGCCACCGTGGACAAAACCGGTCTGGTTTCCGGCATCAAGGCCGGAACGGCTAAGATCACGGTGACAACCGATACCGGGTTCACCGCCGAATGTACGGTGACTGTTAAGGCGCAGAGCACCAGCGGCGGCTCTTCCTCCAACACTTCCACCACCACCGAGACCCGCGATGACGGCAGCAAGGTGACCACGGTGACCAAGCCGGACGGCAGCGTGACCGAGACGGTGACCCAGCCCGACGGAACGAAGTCCGAGACCGTCACCACCAAGAAC
>CARXAY010000268.1 GCA_949093475.1 uncultured Oscillospiraceae bacterium | reverse complement strand
CCTTGATGCCCACTGCCATCTGGGGGTGTTTGGCGATTCTTTGGGGTTTGAAGGAGAGGACGGCAACGAGTGTACCGACCCTGTCACCCCTCACCTCCGGGCGTTGGACGCCCTCAACCCGCAGGATCGCTGCTTTGCTGAGGCACGCGCCGCCGGGGTGACTACCGTGGTCACCGGGCCGGGCTCGGCCAATCCCATCGGCGGGCAGATGCTGTGCGTCAAGACCGACGGAAGGGTGGCCGACGCCATGGTGGTGGCTGAGCCGGTGTCCATGAAAATGGCCACAGGGGAGAACCCCAAGACGGTGTACCACGACCGCAAGGAAAGCCCCACCACCCGCATGACCACGGCGGCGCTGATCCGCACGACCCTTCAAAAGGCGCAGGAATACGCCGCCAAACGCGGGGGCGGCAGGGGGGACTTTGACCCCAAGTTAGAGGCGCTGATCCCCGTACTCAAAGGGGAGCTGCCCGTTCACATCCACGCCCACCGGGCGGACGATATTGCCACCGCCCTGCGCCTCTCCAAGGAGTTTGGGCTGAACTGCGTCATCGTTCACGGCACAGAGGGACGCTTCCTCGCCAAGGAGCTGGCCGCCGCAGGGGTGAGCGTCATCACCGGGCCGAATCTCACCGACCGCTCCAAGCCGGAGCTTCGCAACGCGGCGCTGGAGAACACCGCTGAACTGGCCGCCGCCGGGGTGCGGGTGGCCATCTGCACCGACCACCCGGTCATCCCCATCCAGTATCTGCCCCTGTGTGCGGGGCTGGCGGTGCGGGGCGGCATGAGCGAGGAAGCCGCCTTGGCCGCCATCACCAAGAATCCGGCGGAGATCCTGAATCTGGGCCACCGTCTGGGTACGCTGGAGGCGGGGAAGGACGCGGACATCGTGGTTACGCCGGGCAGCCCCTTCTCGGTCACCAACGCGCCCTCTGCCGTGATCTTGTCGGGAAAGCGGGTGGTGTGACATGAGGGAGATCCAAGCGCAGGCCATCACCGAGCTGGTGGCGAAGCTGTGCGTAGAGGCCAACACCTACCTGCCCGAAGGACTGAAACGCTGCATTTATGCGGCCCGTGAGACGGAAGAAAACCCGCTGGCCCGGGCGATCTTAGGGGACGTGGAGGAGAACTTCACCATCGCCGCGGAAAAGGGCCTGCCCATCTGTCAGGATACAGGCATGGCGGTGGTATTTCTCACCTTGGGGCAGGAGGTTCATGTGGTGGGCGGCGGCATCGCCGACGCGGTGAACGCCGGGGTGGCAAAGGGCTATGTGGAGGGGAAGCTCCGCTGCTCCGTGGTCGCTGACCCCCTGCGCCGGGTCAACACCGGGGACAACACCCCCGCCGTTTTGCACGTCAGGCTCGTACCCGGCGATTCGGTTGACATAACTGTTGCGCCCAAGGGCTTTGGCAGCGAGAACATGAGCAAAATAAAGATGTTCACCCCCGCCGCCACGAAAGAGGACATTGTGGACTTCGTGGCCGACTGCGTCAAGACAGCCGGGTCTAATCCCTGCCCGCCGGTGGTGGTGGGCGTGGGCTTGGGCGGCGACTTTGAGAGCTGCGCGCTGGCCGCGAAAGAAGCACTGTGCCGCCCGGTTGGTTTACATAATTATGACACCTTCTACGCTGCGCTGGAGGAGGAAACCTTGGCGCGGCTTAACGAACTGGACGTCGGCCCGCAGGGGTTCGGCGGAAGCACCACGGCTCTTTGGGTGGCCTTTGAGGCCCGGCCCACCCACATCGCGGGCCTGCCCTGCGCGGTGAACATGGGCTGCCACGTGACCCGCCACGCCAGCGGATCGTTATGAGGGATGTTTAGAAAAAATTCACAAAATTTTGCAAAAAGAGCGTGACTTTTTCGGCAATGTGTGGTAGCATGGTGGTAGGGAGGAGCGTCAACAGGTGACGCGCCCCCGGTAGCAAAGGAAAAGGAGTTGACCGCCATGAAGTTCACCTACACAGACAAGAAGATCGACCTCCCCAAGAACGTCCATGCTTATGCGGAGAAGAAAGTGGCAAAGCTGGAGCGCTACTTCAAGCAGGAGATGGAGGCAAATGCGGTCTTTAGTGTCCAAAAGGGACAGAATAACGTAGAGCTGACCATCCGCAGCGGCGGGACGATCATCCGCGTGGCAGAGTCCACCGCCGATATGTTCGCCACCATCGACGCCTGCGTGGCCTCGGTGGAGCGGCAGCTGCGCAAGAATAAGG
>CARXAY010000267.1 GCA_949093475.1 uncultured Oscillospiraceae bacterium | reverse complement strand
TCTTTTCACTTTCGGTTTAACGATAAGGGAAAAGGGTCAACATAACCGCCCCCATCCTGTCGGAGGGGGGCGAACGATTCCCCTATACAAGCGAAAGAAAACACAATATAATGTGGTCATGTCAAAAATATTGGAGAGGACAGCACAATATGAGGGAATTAAAGCTGGACCTGTTTTCGCTCTACCCAGACCGAAAAGACACTGGACCATACGACTATTCCATCCTGGTGGATGAGGTAAACGTGGGGGCTTTTTCCTGTGAGAGCTATGGCGCGGCGGTAGTCTCCCGCCTCACCGGGGAGCGTTCCGACGTACCCAATATCACCATCAGCGTCCCCCGGATCGACGCGCTGATGGAGCTGCTGGTCCGCAACCAGGTGGGACCTATCCACCTCAGGGATGTGATCGACGACTGGCTGTAAGAGCGTCCGGGGCTGTCACGCTCCGAGCCGGCCAAGACAGTCGCTCCTTGTCCGGCTCTCCGTGCTTCTTCCTTGCGCCGGGTGCAATACTGTGGTATACTTTTCTTGATTTCTCAAGGAAAGCCGGTGTTTCCATGGCCCTGCCCAAGCTCGTCGTCATTCTTGGCCCCACCGCCTGCGGCAAGAGCGGTCTGGGAGTCACCCTCGCGAAAAAGTACGGCGGGGAGATCGTCTCCGCCGACTCCCGGCAGGTCTACCGGGGCCTGGACCTGGGCACGGGAAAGATCACTATCGCCGAGATGGACGGCGTAGCCCACCATCTGCTGGATGTGGCCCAGCCGGGAGAGCAATACTCCGTGGCCCGTTTCCAACAGGAGGCTTATACCGCTTTGGACGGCGTCATAGAGCGGGACCGTCTTCCCTTCCTGGTGGGGGGTACCGGGCTTTACCTCCGCTCTGTAGCCGAGGGCTATGTCTTCCAGGTCGCTCCCCCCGACCACACCCTCCGAGCGGAGCTGGAGGCGCTGCCCACTGAGGTCCTGCGCCAAAGGCTCCTGGACGCTGGGGTGGAGCTGGACACCGACGCCTGGAACAACCGTCCCCGGCTGGTGCGCCTCACTGAGAAGCTCCGCAGCGGCGGCGATCCCCACGCTGAGGCGGAACGGCAGCCCCGCTACGACGTGCTGACCCTGGGGGTGGCCTACCCCCGGGAGGCGATCTGCCGGCGCATCGACAAGCGGCTCGTGGCCCGGCTGGACGCGGGCATGGTGGAGGAGGTGGCCGCCCTGCGCTCTCAGGGAGTCAGTGACGAGTTCCTCTACGGCCTGGGGCTGGAGTACCGCTATATCCTTCGCCATCTCACCGGGGAGCTGAGTATGGAGGAGCTGATCGAAGAGCTGGGCCGGGCCATCAAGCGGTTTGCCAAACGGCAGGTGAGCTGGTTCAAGAAGGATAAGGACGTTCACTGGCTGGACATGGAGGCAGACCCCATAACAGAGGCGACGGAGCTGATCGACAGTTTCCTCTCCTGATAGTGAAAAACAAAACGCGGAGCAGGTCTCTTTGATCTGCTCCGCGTTTTTTGTCTCGAAAAGCCAACTCATTTTTTATAACCGTACCGTTTTTGTCGCCACAGCGTCCCGAAATGCCCCGTCGTGCTCTACAAACACCATTGTGGGCAAAAATTTGCCGATCAGTCCCTCGATCTGCATCCGGGAGTATACGTCCATAAAGTTGAGAGGCTCGTCCCATACGTACAGGTGCGCCCGGTCACAGAGGCTTTTCGCGAGGAGCACCTTTTTCTTCTGCCCGCCGGAGAATTCCGCCATATCCTTTTCAAACTGGACCCGCTCAAAGTCCAACTGCCGCAAAAGGGCCTTGAGCAAGCTCTCGTCCACGTGGTTTTCCTTGGCAAATTCCGAAAGGCTACCCCGGAGATGGGTGGTATCCTGAGGAACGTAGGAGACCACCAGCCCGGAGCCGAGCCGTACCGTGCCCGTATGCTCGATGGGCTCTCCCATTAAAATTTTCAACAAGCTGCTTTTTCCGCTCCCATTTCTGCCCTCGATGGCAACTCTCTCCCCCCGCCGCACTTCAAAGGAGGCCGGCAAGCACACCTCTTTTCCGCCGTAGCTGGCCGCCACGCCGGAGAATGCCGCCAGAACGTCCGCATGATAGCACAGAGGGATCAGTTTAATGTCTTTCGCCGTCTCCAGGTTTTTCAAAAGCCCCTCCTTTTCCTCCGCGGCTTTCAATTGTCTGGTCTCAAGGGCTTTTGACCGCTTCATCATCTTTGCAGC
>CARXAY010000266.1 GCA_949093475.1 uncultured Oscillospiraceae bacterium | reverse complement strand
GGTGGCCTCGTTGATGGTGCGGGCCTCCCCTGTGGTCAACAGCTCCTTGACCTCCATCACCTTGAGAAAGATCTCCGGCAATACCGCGCTGTCTACAATATAATACTTTCCCTGCGCTCCCAAAATCCGTGCCCCCTCTCTGCGTATTCCTTCCCGGTCAGTTCTCCGGGATCCCCACCGGGACAAAAGGTTCATCCCCCGGCCCGGGATCTTGGGAAGGAGGCGGCGTCACCACCGGCGGCTCGGTCACGGCAGGCTCATCCCCACTGTGAGCAGGATGGGTCGGCTCTGCCGTCGGCTCGTCGCCCGTACCGGGGATATAAGGCCATGTGGCAGGGTTGTTGATATCAAAATCCGGGTCTTCAATGGGCCATGTGGCGGGGTTATTGGGGTCAAAGCCCTCATTCACTCCCGTGCCGTTCTCCCAGCCTTCAAAGTGTACCTGACACACCGCTTCCGGATCGTGGCTGCCCAGCAGCGCCTCGCTGTCACGGGCCGTCACCATGGCGGCCGCACCCTCCCGGACATAATCCAGCCCGCTTCTGATCTCCACTGTGTCCTCCGGGCAGAACTCACCGGCCAGATGATAGCCGGTCACCTCGCCGGTCTCCTCATCCACAATGGGGTCGGCGGTGCAGATACGCACTTCCTTGTGCATGGTACAGGTCTGGGTCGGCTGGTCGCCCGCCATGAACACCCCCTGCGCCACGCGGCTTCCGCGGGCGTCCTGACTGCATAGCGGGCCGGGCATCATGCCGCTGTCCAGACAATAGCTGGCGGTGATGACCTGTGCATCGCTGGGCTGGGGGAACTCCTTGTTTTCCAGCCCTTCATGCACCCGTTCCATCACCTGCTTCCACAGCTTATTCTGGGGATGGCCGTTGGGCAGCTTCTCCTGCCGGTCATAGCCTACCCACACCGCACCGGTGTAGTAGGGGGTATAGCCGATAAACCACAGATCCTTCTGGCTGGTGGTCGTGCCGGTCTTGCCCGCAATGGTCATGCCGGAGAATGCCGCGTCCTTCCCTGTTCCGCCGGTCACCACGTCCCGCAGCATGGAGTTCATATAGTAGGCCGTACTCTCCTTGAGTACGTACTCCCCTGTCTGGGCGGTGGTATCCAGCAGAACCTTTCCGTCTGCGTCCACCACCTTGGAATAGGTCTTGGGCGGCACATACTTGCCCATGGCGGGGAAGGTGGCGTATGCCGCCGCCATTTCGTAGACAGACACACCGTTGGTCAGACCGCCCAATGCCAACGGCGCAAGATCCATGTCGCTGAACTTGCGGTTGTTGATCCACTTCTCCCGCACCAGACTGGTGATGTGGAATTTATTCTCCAAAAACTCATAGGAGGCCTGAGGGGTCACCATATCTCCCAGCACTCTTACCGCCGTGGTGTTGGCAGAATGCTGCACGGCCCGGCGGACAGTGACCAGACCGTTATAATATCCCACCGCATTCACCGGCCAAGGATTGCCGTCGATCTCCTGATAGGGCACGTCATCCACGATGGTATTCGGCGTGATCAGCCCCATTTCCAGCGCCGGCGCGTAAACGGAAAGCGGCTTGATGGACGAGCCGGAGGGCCGTTTGCTGTTATAGGCCCGACTCCACGCCCGGTTTTTGGTCTTTTCTCCCATGCCGCCGCCAACGGCCACCACCCGGCCCTTGGCATCAAGGATCACCATACCCGCCTGCATGGGCTGGCCGGAACGGGAAACGTAGGGCAGGTTTTCCTCATTGGAAAACACCTCATCCACGATCCCCTGAATCCGGGTGTCCACATTGGTATAAATAGAAAGTCCGCCGTAGTAGACCTTGTTGTTCGCCACCTCCCGCGACCAGCCGAACTCGGCCATCAGGTCGCTCACCACGTCGGTGATGACCTGATCCTGATACCAGTTATACACGTTCTTGACGCTGCCGCCCTCCGGCGAGCCCATCACTAACACCAAGTCATCAACATCCTGACACGCCGCGTCATAGGTCTCCTCATCGATCATCTTCTGATCGAACATATTCCAAAGCACCAGCTTGGCGCGCTTGCGGTTGGCCGCGTCGTTGGTGACCTCGGCGTCTTTATTCAAATAGGGGTCGTAGCGCGACGGATTGTTGGTGATGCCCACCAGACTGGCGCACTCGGCCAGAGACAGCTCCCGCACGTCCTTGCCAAAATAGGCATAGGACGCCGCGCCTACCCCGTAGCTGCGCTCACCCAGATAG
>CARXAY010000265.1 GCA_949093475.1 uncultured Oscillospiraceae bacterium | reverse complement strand
GTCAAGGCGGACGTGCAAGGCTCGGCCGAGGCACTGAAGGCGTCCTTGGAGAAGATCGCCAACGACGAGGTGCGGGTGCGGGTCATCCACTGTGCCGTGGGCGCGATCAACGAGTCCGATGTGACGCTGGCGGCCACCTCCAAGGCCATCATCGTGGGCTTTAACGTCCGCCCCGACAACAACGCCCGGGACACGGCGGGCCGCCTCAACGTGGATCTGCGGCTTTACAGCGTCATTTACGACGCCATCAACGAGATCGAGACCGCCATGAAGGGGATGCTCGCCCCCAAATTCCGGGAGGTGGCGCTGGGCACGGCGGAGATCCGCGAGGTCTACAAGATCACCGGCGCGGGCATGATCGCCGGGTGCTATGTCACCGACGGAAAGATCACGAGAAACGCCAAAATCCGCCTGATCCGGGAGAATATCGTCATCCACGAAGGGGAGATCTCCTCCCTCAAGCGCTTCAAGGACGACCAGCGGGAGGTGGCCGAGGGCTACGAGTGCGGCATCGGCATCGAAAAATACGGCGACATCAAGGTGGGCGACACCATCGAGGCGTTTGTTCTGGAGCAGGTTGAGGTGTGAATCATGTAGGGGCGGGTTCTAAACCCGCCCGCGTAGGGCGTGACCACCGGGCACGCCTCTGGGAAACAGCGGGACGAAACAATCCCCCGTCATTTGCTTCGCAAATGCCACCCCCTTTCAAAAGGGGGCTTTACGGGAGGCCTGCGTGTTAAGGGGCGGCTGTTATAACTGGTGTGTATTTCTTCGGAAAGATCAGGTAAGAGGCAGAACCTTTTTAAGGCCCCTTTGGAAAGGGGCTGTCAGCCAAAGGCTGACTGGGGATTGGCGATAGAGCAGAGGGCTTCTATGGATATACTTCCGCGAAATAAAAAGCTACGTATTCATTCTACCAAACTGCGAAACGAACCAACGCCACAGGAACGTCACTTGTGGTACGATTTTCTGCGTGGTCTATCACCGCAATGGAATCGTCAACGGATTATCGGAAATTATATTGTAGACTTCTTTTGTTCGCAGGCTGGTTTGGTCATTGAAATAGACGGAGGCCAACACTACAATGAAGCGGGTCTGGTGGAATATGACCAGCTTCGCACCGAGTATTTGGAAGCGCAGGGATTGAAAGTGCTGCGCTTTACAAATGTTGAAATAGACCACTACTTTGTGGCGGTCTGTGAAGGGATTCGGAAGGAAATTGACCTGAGAACGGGAGCGGCAGTAAACAAAGGAGAACGAACCTATGGCATCAAATCGCATGGCGAGGGTGAATGAGGAGCTGCAGCGGGAGCTGGCGGCCCTTATTCCCACGGTAAAAGACCCCCGGGTGGCGGATGCCGGGATGATCTCGGTCACCGGCGTGGACGCCACCGCCGACTTAAAGCAGGCGAAGGTCTATGTCAGCGTGCTGGACAAGTCCAGAGAGAAGGACGCCCTCAAGGGCCTCAAGTCGGCGGCGGGCTGGCTGCGCCGGGAGGTGGGCCATGCCCTGACCCTTCGGGCCACCCCGGAGCTGTTTTTCATCGCCGACGACTCCATGGACAAGGGCGCGCACATTTTGAGCATCCTGCGCTCTTTGGACAACAAGGAGAACTGACATGAACATCGACTACAAGCAAGCGGCCGCCCGGCTGGGCGGCTGGGACAATATCCTCATTCTGACCCACCGCCGGCCCGACGGAGACACCATCGGGTGCGCGGTGGGCCTTTGCGCGCTGCTGCGGCAGTTGGGCAAGACCGCGTGGCTGCACCCCAACGAGGACGCCACCGAGCTGTTCACCCCCTATTTAGAGGGTTATATTGCCCCGGCGGGGTTTGCCTTCGACAAGGCGGTGGCAGTGGACGTGGCCACCCTCGATCTGCTCACCGACGCCGAGCGGGCCATTGCCGACGCGGGGGGGGTAGACCTGTGCATTGACCATCACCCCTCCAACACGGGCTACGCCGCGGCCAGCTGCGTGGAGGCGGACAAGGCCGCCTGCGGGGAGATCATCTTCAAGCTGGTGGGTGAGCTGGGGACGCTGGACGACGAGATCGCCAAGATGCTCTATGTGGCCGTGTCCACCGACACCGGCTGCTTCGCCTACGCCAACACCACCGCCAACACCCACGCCGTGGCGGCGGCCCTGTTGGAGCGGGACATCCCCTACCGGGAGATCAACAAGCGGCATTTCCGCACCAAGTCCAAAAAGCGCATGAAGTTAGAG
>CARXAY010000264.1 GCA_949093475.1 uncultured Oscillospiraceae bacterium | reverse complement strand
CCGCCGAGGAGATATTGACCGCCCAGATCGCCAAGGGCGAAGGGGAGCTGGAGTATCTGGAAAGCGTGCTGGAGAGCATTGCGCTGGCGGAGGGCGACCGGGATCTGAACGAGGTGCGCCGGGAGCTGGAGCAGGGAGGCTACCTCCGGGGGAAAAAGGCCGCCAAGCGGGAGATGAAGTCGGCCTCCAAACCCTTGGAGCTGGAAAGCTCGGCGGGCCTTCGTATCTCCGTGGGCAAAAACAACACCCAAAACGACCACCTGACCCTGAAGGCGGCGGGGAAGTGGGACTGGTGGTTTCACGCCCAAGGCCACCACGGCGCCCACGTCATTTTGTGGACGCAGGGACAAGAGCCGGACGAGAAAAGCGTGGAGGAAGCCGCCGGTCTGGCGGCGTGGTACTCGCAGGGTCGGGAGGCGGACAAGGTGGCGGTGGACTACACCCCCGTGAAGTTCGTCAAGAAGCCCGCCGGGGCCAAGCCGGGCATGGTGGTCTACACCACCTACCAGACCGCCATGGTAAAGCCCAAAGGCCCGCAGGAATTGAGAGGTTGACATAACAAAAGCGGACGTAATTTTAATTGCGTCCGCTTTTTCATAAAGTTGCAGTTTACATAATTAAGAAGCAGTCACTCACAGCACAACCCGGCGGTGGCGGCGGCGGTCAAGGCCAGCAAATCCCGGGGCGCAAGCTCCACCTGAAAGCCCACCTTGCCCGCGGAGACGAAGATGGTCTCAAAGGCCAAACAGCTCTCGTCAAACACGGTGGGGAAGCGCTTTTTCATCCCCACGGGGGAGCAGCCGCCGTGGACATAGCCGGTGAGGGGGAGCAATTCTTTCTGGGGGAGCATGGCGATGGACTTTTCCCCCACGGCCTTGGCGGCTTTTTTCAGGTCTAAGGTCTCGGCCACGGGGATGTCAAACACATAGTACCCGCCGGAAGCCCCCTTCGCCACCAAGGTCTTGAACACGGCGGCGGGGTCTTGGCCCAGCGCCTTGGCGACGCTGACGCCGTCAATGCCGCTAACGTCTGGGTCATAGCTGTGAGGGGTGTAGGAGAGCTTCTTTTGCTCCAGCACCCGCATGACGTTGGTTTTTTCCTCTTTCTGCTTGGACATGGGATCTCTCTCCTTTCAACGTCCCCGCAGCTCGATGATCTGGTCGCGGAGGACGGCGGCGTACTCGAATTCCAGCCGCTTGCTGGCGTCGCGCATCTCCTTTTCCAGCTTGGCGATGGCGGCGTCCCGTTCGGCCCGGGACATCTTGTGCTTGAGGCGGGCGTCGTGGGCGGATTTCTCCTCGTCCTCCGCCAGATTGAGCACCCCCCGCACCTCCTTGACGATGGTCTTGGGGACGATGCCGTGGGCCTGATTGAAGGCGTCCTGCTTGGCCCGCCGCCGCTGGGTCTCCTCCATGGCCGCCGCCATGGACGGCGTGACCGCGTCGGCGTAGAGGATGACCACGCCGTCGGCGTTTCTCGCCGCCCGGCCGATGGTCTGGATGAGGGAGGTCTCGCTGCGGAGGAAGCCCTCCTTGTCCGCGTCCAGCACGGCCACCAAGCTGACCTCGGGCAAGTCCAGACCCTCCCGCAGGAGGTTGATGCCCACCAGCACATGGAACACGCCCAGCCGCAGGTCGCGGATGATCTCCTGCCGTTCCATGGTGTCGATGTCGTGGTGGAGGTAGCGCACCTTGATGCCCACCCCCTGAAGGTAGGCGGTGAGATCCTCCGCCATCTTCTTGGTGAGGGTGGTGACCAGCACCCGTTCGTTGCGCTCCACCCGCGCGTTGATCTCCCCGATGAGGTGGTCGATCTGTCCCTCAATGGGATGGAGAAGCACCTTGGGGTCAAGCAGTCCGGTGGGACGGATGACCTGCTCCACGATCTGCCCGGCGCGGGTACGCTCATACTCGCCGGGGGTGGCGGAGACGTAGATGACCTGATTGAGCCGCTGCTCAAACTCCTCGAATTTCAGCGGGCGGTTGTCGTAGGCGCAGGGAAGGCGGAAGCCGTAGTCCACCAGCGTGGTCTTTCTCGCCCGGTCGCCATTATACATCGCCCGGACTTGGGGCAAAGTCACATGGCTCTCGTCGATGAACATCAAAAAGTCGTCGGGGAAGTAGTCCAGAAGGGTCATGGGGGGCGACCCGGCGGGGCGGCCTGCCAGCGGGCGGGAGTAGTTTTCAATGCCCGAGCAGTGGCCCAGCTCCTGAAGCATTTCAATGTCGTACATGG
>CARXAY010000263.1:783-2242 GCA_949093475.1 uncultured Oscillospiraceae bacterium | reverse complement strand
GACTGGAAATGGCCATGTTGGCGGCCTCCTGCGCCTTGTTCTTGCCTGCGGCGCGGCCCACGCCCATGTGGGCCATGCCCGCGTCCTTCATCACGGCGGTCACGTCGGCGAAGTCCAGATTGATAAAGCCGGTAATCTTAATGAGGTCGGACACCGACTGCACCGCCTGACGCAACACGTCGTCGGCGATCTCGAAGGCGTTGGCAAAGGTGATCTTCTGGTCGGTGGCGTACTGAAGCCGGTCGTTGGGAATAATGACCAGCGAGTCCACCTTGGTGCGAAGCTCGGCAATGCCGGCCTCGGCCTGCTTCATGCGGCGGGCGCCCTCAAAGGAGAAGGGCTTGGTGACCACACCCACGGTGAGGATGCCCATCTCCTTGGCAATGTCCGCCACGATGGGCGCCGCGCCCGTGCCCGTGCCGCCGCCCATACCGGCGGTGATGAACACCATATCGGTGCCCTCCAGCAGCTTGGCGATCTGCGCCCGGCTCTCCTCGGCGGACTTGCGGCCCATCTCGGGGTCGGAGCCTGCGCCCTTGCCTGCGGTGAGCTTCTCACCGATCTGGATCTTATACGTCGCGCTGGACACGTCCAGAAACTGCTTGTCCGTATTGATGGCGATGAAGTCCACGCCCTTCACATTGGCCTTCACCATGCGGTTGACGACGTTGTTGCCGCCCCCGCCAACGCCAATTACCTTGATGATGTCGTCGGTATTCATACCGGGGTCTAATTGAAACGCCATGTTTGCCCCTCCTAAGTAAATATACAAGCAGTGGTGTGCCGCCGCTTGCGGGTTATCCTATATATTGAGTTTGACTTATTCTCTATTGTAGCCCCTTTCCGCCGTCAGGTCAAGGTTTTTTTGTCTTTTCACGCGGATTTTTATTCCGGGATAAAATGGAGGGTCTCGTTGTCGCTGATATCCACCCGGTAATGCTGGTTGGGAGAGACGCCGGGATCGTTCATCGCCGCCGCAAAGCGGCGCAGCCAGTAGCTCAGTCCTGTTTCGCCGGGGGCAGGGGACTCCAGCGCCACGCTCAACTCTACGGTGAAGCGTCCGTCATAGCCCAGCACGATCTGGTGATCCTTGGAAAGATCCACGCTGTCTAACTTGTCCAGCAGCCGGTTCTTTTCCAGCGCGGAGAGCAGCTCACGCAGCCGCTCCAACCGGGGGCGCTGCTCTTGCGCGGTGGCAAGGCTTGTCCCCGCGGCGGGGGCGAGGGGGGAGATGCCCGTGATGGTGGCGTGGTCTCCGGCGGTGGGGACGCTCTCCAGCAGCTTTCCCGCCGAATCCATCAGCCACCAGCGGCCCTCATGGGCGACGGCGGCTACGGCCTGTCCCTCCGTCACCGAAATGACCACCCCGTCGGGCAGGGCACGGCGGATGGAGACCGTCCGAATGTAGGGCAGGCGGCTTCTCAGCTCCCGGGCCAGCTTGGCGCGGTCGATCATAAAG
>CARXAY010000263.1:0-773 GCA_949093475.1 uncultured Oscillospiraceae bacterium | reverse complement strand
GTATAGCGGGAATTGCCCGTGACCTGAATTTCTCCCACCCGGAAGAAAACAGCGCACGCCGCCACCACCGCCGCAAGGATCAATACGGCGGAGACTGCCTTATAAAGCCCGGGGAAGCGTCCACGGGTGCGGCGTCTTGTTTTGTGGCGGCGTTGCTGCGGCATAACGTGATCCCTACTCTTTCTCTGCAAGATATGCCTTGGCGTTCAAGGCGGTCAGATCTCCGGCCAGATCGGCGTAGCCCCGGCGGATGTGGCGCAGGCCATAGAGGGCGCTCTCCCCCTCGGCGGCCAGCGCCGCCACGGCCAACGCCGCGCCGCCCCGCAGATCAAAGGCCTCCAGCGCGGCGGCGTGGAGCTGCTCCACGCCGCACACCACCGCCACCCGGCCCTCGGTGCGAATGTCCGCGCCCATTTTGCGAAGCTCGTCGATGTGGCGGTAACGGCTGGAGAACATATTCTCCACAAACATGGTCGCGCCCCTTGCGGTGCAAAGGCTTGCCATCACGGGGGCCTGCGCGTCGGTGGGGAAGCCGGGATAGGGCGCGGTGCGGACAGGGCGCACAGCCTTCAAAGGTGTGGTCGCCTCGCGCTTGAGCCAGATGCGTTCCCCCTCGCTCTTCACCAAACACCCCGCTTCCGCCAAGATCGCGCTGACGGGGGACAGCTGGCGGTAATCCACCCCGCTGAGGCAGATCTCTCCGCCGGCCGCCGCGGCGGCGGACAGGTATGTAGCGGCCACGATCCGGTCGCCCATTACCGTGACCTCTCCGC
>CARXAY010000262.1 GCA_949093475.1 uncultured Oscillospiraceae bacterium | reverse complement strand
GTGCTCCCTGGAGTTTGAGGCCCACCGGCCCCTTTATAACTGGGTGGTGGAAAACTGCGATCTGCCCTCCAAGCCCCGGCAGATCGAGTTTGCCCGTCTGGGCATCAACTACACGGTGATGTCCAAGCGCAAGCTCAGACAGCTGGTGGAGGAGGGCCGGGTGTCCGGCTGGGACGACCCCCGGATGCCCACCATCTGCGGTCTGCGGCGGCGGGGGTACACCCCGGCGGCGATTCGGGCGTTTTCCGAGCGCAACGGCGTTTCCAAGGCGGCGTCTACGGTGGAGTTCGGTTTTCTGGAGCATTGTCTTCGGGAGGATCTGAATGAAAACGCCCGCCGGGTAATGGCTGTTTTGCGCCCGGTGAAGCTGGTCATCACCAACTATCCCGCGGGCCAGAGCGAGACCTTCCAGATCGAGAACAACCCCAACCGCCCGGAGGAAGGGATGAGAGAGGTGTCTTTCTCCCGGGAACTCTGGGTGGAGGCGGAGGATTTCCTGCCTGAGCCTGTGCCCAAGTATAAGCGGCTCTATCCGGGCGGGCCGGAGTGCCGCCTGAAGGGCGCTTACGTCATCAAGTGCGTGGGCTACGAGACTGATGAAAACGGCAATGTGACCGAGATCGCTGCGGAGTACGACCCTGATTCCAAGGGTGGAGACCCCGCCGACGGACGGAAGATCAAAGGGGCGACCCTCCACTGGGTGGATGCCGCCACTGCGCTGGACGCAGAGGTGCGGCTCTACGATAACCTATTCTCCGATCCGGAGCCGGACGCAGGGGACAAGGATTTTCTGGACTGCCTAAATCCCAACTCTCTTGAGGTACTCACCGGGTGCAAGGTGGAAGCTGGTCTGGCGCAGGCTGCGGTCACCGATCGGTTCCAGTTTATGCGGCAGGGGTATTTCTGCTTGGACAGCCGGGATTCCAAGCCCGGCGCACTGGTATTCAACCGGGCGGTAAGCCTGAAGGACAGCTTCAAAGTGTAAAGGGGAAAGACTTTTCACGCATTTCTGGAGTGAAAACCAAAACATCCCGAATCATCAATAATAGTAAAGGGGAAAACCTTTCTATGTTTCAATTCCGCAACGACTACTCCGTAGGGGCACATCCAAGGGTTTTAGAAGCAGTTTCCGCCACCAATTTAGAGGGTAACATTGGCTATGGGGCGGACGGGTACTGCGAGAAGTGCGCGGCGCTGATCCGTACCTTGTGTCGAGCGCCAGAGGCAAAAGTGGAGTTCCTCATCGGAGGCACGCAGACCAATTTTACCTCCATCGCCGCTTTTTTGCGGCCGTGGGAGGGGGTCATCTGCGCCCAAAGCGGACACATCAACGGCCATGAGGGCGGCGCAGTGGAGGCCACGGGCCACAAGCTGTTCCAAGTGCCCGCCGGGCCGGACGGCAAGGTGACGGTGGAGGCCATGACGCCGGTGATGGAGGCTTGTCAGGACATCCACATGGCCAAGCCGGGACTGGTGTATATTTCCAATGCCACTGAGACAGGGGGGGTATATACGCTGGCGGAGCTGGAGGTTTTGAGCAAGTACTGCAAGGCCAACGGCTTGTTGCTGTTTTTGGACGGTGCGCGTCTGGGCGCGGCTCTGACGGCGGAGGGGAACGATGTGACCCTGCCTGACTTGGCGCGGCTGTGCGATGCGTTTTACATCGGTGGAACGAAGAACGGCGCGCTGATGGGGGAGGCGCTGGTGATCGTAAATCCCGCGCTCCAGCCGGAGTTTTTCCGACTGAAAAAGCAGCAGGGTGCGGTGCTTGCCAAGGGCTGGCTGCTGGGGATACAGTTTCAGACTCTTTTGGAAAAGGGCCTTTATTGGGAGCTTGCGAAGCAGGCAAATGCAGTGGCGACGCGGCTTCAAAAGGGCCTGATGGACAAGGGCTATGCCATGGCAAATGTGACCTCCACCAATCAGATCTTTCCTATTGTTCCGGCGAAGCTGTTGACAGGGCTGGATCAGGTCTGTACTTATGAGGTTTGGAGCAAAAATCCGGACGGCACAGTGACCGTGCGGTTCGTGACCTCCTTTGCCAGCACGATGGAGGACGCGGAAGGCTTGCTGGCGGCGCTGCCGGATCTGCGGGGCTGACAAAAAGCGAGAGCCTTGCGGCCCTCGCTTTGTCTTGGAGTTTGGTTATCCGTCTTCTTCATCTGCGCGGTGCAAAAGCTGTGCCCCGGCGGAGAAACGAATGGCATTTTTGCCGTATTTGGCGCGGATGGTATCCATGGCGGTTTCCAACTG